>DATHPY010000001.1:0-3214 GCA_035483315.1 Puia sp.
ACCGTTGTTTATGACAGCACTTATATCACCGATATCAGACCAACACAGCTAATTATCTCAGCTAATATTCATGACCCGGCAAGTGTGCAAAATTATTATCGCTGGACTGCTTACGGATATACTCCCCGCAAATCCTGGGGAAATACTTGTGGATCTCCTCCTCCTTCCCCGGAATGCGGTGATCCTTATTCATGTTCTTGCGCTGCACTTTGCGAACAGTACATTACTACCAATCAAATAAATGTTCTTTCCGATAAATTGATCAACGGAAATGAGATCATACAACCCGTTTTCTATTCGCCTATCTATTGGTTTGGCAAACATTTCGTTGAAATAAAACAATATTCTTTAAACCAGGATATCTATTTGTTTTGGCAACAATATCTGCAACAAACAAATCGAACAGGAAGTATCTTAGACCCACTTCCCGCATCGTTGATCGGAAATATTCACAATGCTACCGATAGTAATGATATTGCGCTTGGCTATTTTGAGACTTCGGCAGTTGTAACTAAAAGAGTGGTTATTATTCCCTTCTTTCTGCAGGAATATTGGCTCGAGAGTGTAGCGGGGCAATATATACCATATAAATCTTTGGAGGACCCTGTCATTGGCGATTGCCATCTTCTTTATCCCAACTCACTGAATGATGATACAGACCCAACGGGATGGGAGAATGCACAGGAAATAGATTTACATTGATATTGGATTTTGCTTTATGATTTATTTTAAAAAATTATTTCTAAAAAAAATTATTAAGATTTTTATTTATTATTTTTAAATAACTAAATTTCCGTGTTCAAATTCAAATCGCTTCCTTTTATTAAAAGCAAACATTAATAACTATGGCAAAGTCAAAGAAAAAATCAGCTAAAAAAGCTGCACCAAAAAAAGCTGCAAAGAAAAAAGCAGCTCCGAAAAAGGCTGCAAAGAAAAAAGCTGCGCCTAAAAAAGCTGTGAAGAAAAAAGCAATTCCGAAAAAAGTTGCAAAGAAAAAACCAGCTCCAAAAAAGGTTGCTAAAAAAGCTCCTGCAAAAAAAGCAGCGCCGAAAAAGGTTGCACCAAAACCAGCTCCAAAAAAAGTTGCACCTAAGCCAGCGCCCACGCCTCCTCCGCCAGTTGTTGAAATGCCTCCTGCTCCCGCAGCAGAATCTACGCCAGGTACAGGAAGCAGCAATTAAAATAAATTGCCTTACATAATTCAAAACCCTTTGCCTGCAAAGGGTTTTTTTATTTTTTGTGAGAAAAAATCAGTGATGAAGCATCCTGTGTTTTCTTGCAGAAAAATTATTACTATTCATTGCATCTAACAGATCAAAAATAATTTCATCTTCTTCCACATCAAATTTTCTGGCAAAATAACAACTGGATTTTTTTAAAATATTAAAATCTTCCTGAGTTAAAATTTTAGGGCTCGCTCCTCCATGAGACCAATCCATATAAAGAAAATCATTATCAATCACCACTGTTTTTTTGAATTCAGAATTCATAATGATCGTTGGCAAAATAAATTCGTCTGCGCCCCATGTATGATAAAAGAATTTTCTGACCTGCGGATTCTTCTGCATAAAATCAATCACGTATTTAGCGCAAGCCGGAGTAATGGTGAACCAGGCTGCTCTCGGACCTCCATATAAAATGTATGGTAATGGGAATTTCTTTCTGGGAAGAATAAGATTTATCGCCCACTGCAATTTATATCTTCCACGAAAAGAATAATTAACCATATCATACCCGTTTATTCTTTTCATCGCTTCGTGCCACCAGGGAGAAATCAGTGATTCGAGATAAAGAAAATTCTTTCCTATTCTTTTATTAAAATAAGAATAAATTTCATCGGCGCTTCTAAGCGTATAATCTTGTCCGCTTATTAATGTGATGAAATCATATTGCCGTCCATTGGAAATTATTTCATTCATTGACGTAAGTACTGAGTCAGGAATGCTGATGCCGCCCCACGTAACTTTAGTGCGGTTGGTAATAAAATAAACCCGCGGAATGTTCGAAAGATATTCGTAATCCTCAATATCAATTTTTTTATCAAGATG
This sequence comes from Puia sp., assembly GCA_035483315.1. Lineage (GTDB taxonomy): Bacteria > Bacteroidota > Bacteroidia > Chitinophagales > Chitinophagaceae > Puia. The sequence continues at coordinate 2,049 of DATHPY010000001.1, forward strand.
AATGTACACATCGAATTGAAGATGGCGGAGTTTGTGTATTAGTTTTTCAAGTTGAGTCGGATTCTTATGAGCCATTATTAAATAGGCTATTCTCATAAAAATCTTTTTTGTGGTTTGGAGATAAAAAAAGCCACCTTTGGGCAGCTTCATATTGTATTGATAAAATGAAATTAAGGTATAAAATTAAATTAAACTATTTTTTCTACCTGCATGTAATTTAATTCTACCGGTGTTGAACGACCGAAGATCTTTACAGTTACTTTTAATTTCTTTTTTTCATCATTTACTTCTTCAATTATACCATTAAAATCATTAAAAGGTCCTTCAATGATCTTGATCGTTTCACCAATGATAAACGGCTCGCTCATGCTCATGCCGCCGGTTTCCGCCATTTCATCCATCTTGCCAAGCATTTTATTTACCTCAGCTTTGCGCAGTGCAATGGGATTTTCTTTGCCCAAAAAATGTATAACGCTGTTGGTATTTTTTATAGCGTCCCGCAGATCATCACTTAATTTGCCTTCTTTCACTTCAATCATTACATAGCCGGGATAGTAGTTTCTTTCGCGCATTACTTTTTTCCCGTTCTGCACTTTATAAACTTTTTCTACAGGTAAAAAGACCTGTTTTACCACTTCGCTCCAGCCACCGCGCGTAACTTCTTTATCAAGATATTCTTTTACTTTACGCTCTTTGCCGCTCACCACACGCAGCACGTACCACTTTGTCTCTTGTTGATTTAATGTTTCCATTTTTATTTAGAAAAGAATGAATAGATGAATTTTAAAAGCCCGCTTGCAACCATGTCCATTACCCAAACGACAGACGTAATTAACAGCGTTGCGACTAAAACGATTATTGTTGATTGTTGAAGTTGCGTCCAATTAGGCCAGGTCACTTTTTCAAGCAATTCTTTGTAAGATTCTCTGAAGTATGTTGCTACTTTATTCATTTTTATAATTTGATAATTAGCTAATTTGCCAATGTGCTGATCAAGCACACCAACTATTTTTCCTCCGATATTACTCAGCACGGGCACAAGGATTCGAACCCTGATCGAAGGTTTTGGAGACCTCTATACTAACCGTTGTACGATGCCCGTAAATCAAATAGCTAATTAGCAAATTTTGCTAATTAGCTAATTTTATATCCAAAGATACTATAAT
>DATHPY010000002.1:0-4519 GCA_035483315.1 Puia sp.
TTTGCGGCTGCTTGAGCAACTCCTTCTCCGAAGAAAGCCAATGTTCGGGTGCTTCCAATTGCCAAGGTGAAGGAACTTGTGGCTATCTCGGCGAAGTCTTCTGTAGACCACTTAGCTGTTATACCAGTTGCTTTTTCAAAAAATTGAACTAAACGCTTAATGTCAGCGGTAATAATTCTTAATGATACTAAGTTAATGTTCTTCATTTTGCTCTTGTTTAATTTTTTTGAATTAGTCGATGGCACAAAAGTAAAATGGCACTATGACAAGGGTATGTCAGGGGTTGTGAAAGTTTTTTTCTTTGCTGTCTAAATATTCTTTTAGGGTTAGTTTGTGGGGCTTAAAGCTTAAATCAAGAGGTTCGATTTTTAAAATTCTACCTAAACGAAACATTCTATAATCCTTCCTTAGTCTGCAATAGGCAATAAGTGTCCAACTCTCTTGTAGGTTATAATACAAAGCAAATGGCTCTATGCTCCGTTTTGTTTTTTCTTCTTTGCCTTCTGACTGATAAATGATATTCAAAACTTTAAAACTTGTCAAGGCGTTTTGAATTAAGGTCAAAGAATTACTCGTGTTTGTGTTTGGCATGGCAGGACTAACAGCAATCCTTTTGGAAAGTAACTCTGCTTTCTCTTTTGTTGAATACAACAGGACGGCTTTTATTTTATTTACTGCTTCTGTATATTCCTTAATAAGAGAACTGTCTCTATTTTTCAATACTAATTGTTCAATAGTGATTAAAGCATTTGCCTCGTTTTCGGTAAACATAACTGGTGGAATTCTATATCCTTCCATTAGCGAATATCCCTTTCCGTCTTCTGTCAATATAGGAACGCCTGCCTGTTCTAATGCTTTTATATCTCTGTAAATTGTCCTGACACTTACTCTGAATTTTTCAGCGAGAGTTGTTGAAGTTAATATTCTTTTCGTTTGCAGTTGGGTTAAAATGGCAGTCAGTCGGGAAAGTCTTTTTATGTCGTTATCGTTCATTTGTTGTCTGACTCTTATTTAGGATAGCTGCCTTGTTAGCCTTGACACCAACACATAAATTTATGATATTGCTGGCTATTTTTCAAAAAATAGCAATGCTGAAAATCAATATTTCAGTGTTATGCATTTTGTACTGTAAACAGAGATGACATCTTTTAAAAAGATGGAATCTCTGCTCACTCGTGTCATTGCAACTAGCGCTGATGAATATCTAAAAATTACCTTTGCTGTTGTTGGTCGCCGACCAACAACAAGAGAATCAGATGGCATCTTTTTAAAAGATGTCATCCCTATCAACTCATATCATTGTAACTAACGTTGATAAATACCTAAAAATCAACTGTTGCACTGTGTATGACAAGCAGAAAGAAGTTTCCCACCTGCGCGGGAATGACGCCGAGTGCATAACAAAAAATAAACAGCAACAATTAAAAATTAATAAGAGAGTTACCGTCATGCCTGCGAAGGCAGGCATCTGTTTCAGTTGTTGATATAACTAGCGTCCAAGGATATACGAATACAAGTGAGGTATAAATATATTAATTGAGATGGTTTTCCATTTCTATTTTTAAATCTTCAAGCGTTTTAAGATTGTTTTTGGATTGAAATAACCCCAATTTTTTTATTTCAACTCCTTCAACTCGTGTCATTGCATTGTATTCTCCTATCGTATGATCCATGTGTAGTAGAGTTCCAGTTTCATAGTTTTTATTATTAGACGAAAATCCTTTTACATAAAACGCAATAAAATATTTTTGTGACAACGTTTTTTCCCATTTAAGAAATATGCTACTTCGTTCAAGATTTAGTCCGTTGACAGGAATAAATTCCATTGATCCTGGTTGTCTAAATTTTAATATTAACCAATTGTCAAACTTTCTTAAATTCTCTGTAGGAGCTTCAGCAAAAGGAATTCCCTGTTTCATTCGTCACAACTAATTACTAATACAAACTTATTTTCTTCATTTATGGTAAGCTCAGGGATAAGAAATTCACAATATTGCTTTAGCTTTTCTGACAGAGTTTCATAAATATCATAATCTTGATTTTTTTCGGATATAAAATTTTCTAAAGAAACTTTGTTCGTATCAAACCAATTCCAGAAATCTTCTTTTGTCATAGGAAATTTTTAAAAATGTGTGCATTGCAGTTATCGCTTAATAAAAGTACAAAAATTGATGATAAGAATTGTTTTCATTCACTAAATCCACCGCCCAATAGTAGGACAACCGATGAAGGGGTTGCGACAATTTTTTTTAACCTTAATAGAAAATTTTGAGAAAATAGGTAACACCTTATTACCTTTTAATTAATTGAAATGCTATAAAATCGTTCCTCTGAATTAATATAACGGCTGTTCAAATTAATGTATTCCATTTTCATTAGGAAGAAGGTAAATCCGCAGCCTGAAGATGAATAGAATTGTTGCAGTAAAAGAGTGCGACGCAACGATGCTTAATCGAAGAACAAATGCCGGTGCCAAAAACTAAAAAACAGTAACTAAAAATAAAAATGGAAGCGCCGTTTTACTTATGAGTTTTCGTAATTTGTTTTAATGCGCTGTCGAGTTGTTTGTGCAGATCATTGGTATCACTATAAACAATTTAAAAATCACTGATACCTGAAATTGTAGTTGAGTGTTCAGCTTCTTTTTTCCGGAGATAAATTATTGGTTTGTGTTTGGCTTTTGCGTAACCAACTTCTATTCCAATTCCAATTGCTTTATCAGAAACCTCGGCAATTAATATATCGCAATTATCAATGTCTGTCATTGCCTGTTGCATCATTTGTTGTTCCTGTGCTGATTCGAATTTGTAACTATCAACAAAAATAAATGGCTTTATTTTATGCTCGTTTAATGTGCTGCTGATTGCAATAAGTTCTTTATCTAAAAATTTTCTTTTACTAAAACTTATAGAGATGTATGCTGTCATCTAAATATTTTATCAAAATTAAATGAGCGGCTTTGATGTTTTCACTTCATCTTTCTTTCAAGTTTATTTATAAGCTATTGCGGCACTTGATGGTCCAGTCAATGCAAGTAATGAGGTTGATTTAAAACCGACAATATTTGCCCACCTGTTGAAATCAGCAAATGTGTAATCAAAACCAGTTCCGGTTTCAATAAGCATATTCAAACTCATCATCAGACCGAATACATTTTGTTTTCTTTCATCATCAATAATACCTTCAATGGCAACAAAAGCGCCACCATCGGGTAATGCTTCGTATGCTTTTTTCATGAGCATTATTTTCTTTTCTTCGTCCCAATCATGCAGAATATTTCCCATTGTTATAACATCAGACTTTGGAAAAGTGTCTGCAAAAAAATCAATGCTTTGCGTTTTTACACGATCTGTCAATTGAAATTTTTGAATTGTTTTTGAAGCAATTGGTTCAACAGGCGGAAGATCAGCAGTTGTACAATTCATGTGCGCATTGTGCTTTGCGACCATCACCGATAACAACCCGGCCGAACCGCCGATATCTGTAAGCGTTTTGTATTTTGAAAAATCAAATTTTTGCGCAAGTGCCATAAAGTTGCCCATTTGTATGCCACTCATTGCATTCGTGAACTCATATAATTTTTCGGGATCCTGGTAGATCAACCCAAAAAAATCTTCACCACGTTTTACTTCGTTTTGAGCAAGCCCCGTAAGCAATCCTTCTTCCAGATCGCCCCAAAATTTATACAACCTGTTATTCAACATTTCAAGAAGTCCTCCAATATAAGAAGGCTTATTTTTATCCAAAAAAGTATCTGTGTCAAGGGAATTGGAATAAACAGCTGTCTCTAAAATTCCTTCGCGTGTAAGAAATCCAAAAGCAGTCAATGCATCTAAAAAATCGTAGCAGTGGCGATCTGTACATTGGAGGTTTAAAGAATTTTTAATGTCTTTGGCTGACATTTTTTTCTGCTGAGCTAACGTGGTGAACAATTGAAATTTTATTGCTGACAATAAAATTTTTGATGCCCAGAAACCGGTTCCGATTTGCATAATGCCTGCAGGGGAAGGTTGGTTGTTTTGGGGTTGCATTATTTTTTAATTTAAAGGAGATATCTCATAAGTTTTCGTACAATCAATGAATGTACAAATGTTCGTTGATAAATCAATTAACAAAATTTAAATTGTAAAGATGGGCTAACGTTTATGCGTGTATGAAGATCATATCTTACCTCACCAAAGTAATATTGATACCGTTGCGCAAGGTATTATGAACTTCGGCGACCTTGTCTGTGTGATTTATTAAGCCCCCGATTTCTGAAGCCGGTGAGTCCGATATAATATTAGTAGTGTATTTAAAATTTGAACCAGGTTCGCCTTCTGCTCCAAATTCGCCGGTGACTTTAACATTTACTGCTGATATTGTAATATTTCTTTTTGCAGCTTCACGATAAATATCATTGCAAAAACAAGTGGCTAAAGAAAGAAGTAAAAGTTCACCGCCATTTATTGAAGAACCAATCCTGAAATTTTCGGACTGATCTGTATTTCTTTTTCAGATCCGTTTGCCTGTACAGAAA
>DATHPY010000003.1:0-3080 GCA_035483315.1 Puia sp.
CCACCATCAGTCGTGTCTGTTTTTGAACGCACTTTAATTTCAATGCTGTTATCTAATCCAAATGAAATTCCACCGAACGTTCCTTCTGCAAAAGGCCCGTAAATAGATTGATTGAAATAAGATTGCCTGACCGATACGTGAGATGTATCAGCCGCATCAGTTTTTCTATAGGGCTGAGAAATCAGAGTGTAATAATCTTTTCCGGCTAAATTAGGCGTATATGTAAAAGAAATAGTTGGGCGCATAACATGATGGATGCCCACAATGGTACTATTTTTTCCAAAATTTGTATAAGTGCCAAATATGGCTGTGCTTAAACTCAAACTGAATGATGCGTTGTTTTCAGTGTAAAAACCTCTTTGAAAAGTAGTATCTACTTTTACATTTGCACTATCCCACTTGTAAAAAGTTTTTCTTGAATACCAGTTTTGTTGAAATGACACACCTGGTGAAATTTGCAACACGCCCAATTGAGGAAGTGTAAGCGTTATAGGTATACTGTGATGCGCTCCATTCTGCATAGTATCCAATATGCGTTTAAAGCTAAATGCTGTATCATAAAAACTGGTTTGATTAGAAAGCGTGGTGCTTAAACCGATACCTAATTTTTCATACCATTTCGGAGTTCCTATTTGCACTTCTTTTTGAAACGGATAAATAGTAGTGGCCGTAAAACTAAGGCTGGGCAATGTTACATTAAACAAACGTGTTATGCTGTTTTGATTATGACTTGCACTTAGCGTCAAATTATATTTACCATCCCATGTTTTTGAATAATTAATGGAAGAGTTAAGTGAGTTGGTGAAATTTGCCGTAGGGCTTGTGTATACAAACTGATTAAATTTAGATGAGGCGATATTGACACTCGCCGAAAATGTAGTACCAGGTCTTGCTTTGCTGTCCATGGTATGACTCCATGAAAGATTAAATGTTTTAGTTTCGTCAAACTCTGTTTTTCCGGTAGCGCTTAACGTTTTAGAATCCTGGAACGCAAAATTTAATTGTCCGCTGTAATGATACCGGACTTTGTAAGTAGGTGTAAGATAAAAGTTGTAGCCCCCATAGGAATATAAATTCACCATCGTTCTTACATCAAAATTTTCGCTGAGCACTTTGTAATATCCTAATCCCTGCAAGCCAAGTCCAAAATCCTGGCTTTGTACAAACTCCGGTGCAATTAACCCGGAATGTCTTCCTTCTGATATTGGAAAAAAACCGAAGGGAATATAAAGCGGTATCGGCACGCCTTCAATTTCGGGATGAACAGGTCCGGAGATTGCCATCTTACCATTAATTACTTTCATTTTATTTGATCGGAAAGCAAAATGCGGCGTGTCCAAATTGCAGGTAGTAAATCTTCCATGTAATGCATAAAAAACATCGGGAGAAACTTTTTTCATCACTTCACCATACACAAACATTTCGCCGGATTTTGTATAAGAAGTCCGCGTAATTCCTTTACCCGATTTTGTACTGTAAATAATAGAATCAGCTTCCATCTCTGTAGTTGCCTGTGTCATTTTTGGTTTACCAATCAATTTATTTGCCGTGTCTGTATTGTAAGTAGCAATTACAACTTGATTTTTCTGATCCAGTTCAATTTTATATGCGTCGAGCGTGAGGTCTTTATGTTTTACGTTCGCGGTGTTGTACATAGTAGTTAAATTGGTTGGAACGTCGAGTACAATTGAATCGGAAGCGCTATAGTGAATGGGTGCGTCAATAGAATCTTTTGAAAGCTTCACATTAAAAGTGTCGGTTAATTCACCAAACCTGTTTGTTAACACTTCATGCAACAAATTATCGTCAATGGTGTCTGTTCTTTTGAATGAAGTATCTGTTGCGATGGGAAGTTTAGAAATATCAATAAGCGGAACAGTGTCGGTTATGTCAGTTAAGTTTTTGTAAAAATTATAATGATGATGATAATTTGCCTTACCGATAAACGTTACTAATAAGAATAACGCACCAAAAATCAATACCGGAAAATATTTTGAAGTAATTTTGCGTACGTTGTTATACATGTTGGTTATTGATCGGTAAATGCGTTTTCAAAAGTTTGGATTAGCAATATGGCTGAATTTTTTTTACAAATAAAAACCATTTGGTTAATTCTAAATCTTCGCAAAAATAACTATTACGTCATTAAGATTTTGTGAATGTTACTACTATCCCGTTAAAACGAAAGACACTATGGTTAAAAGCATGGCTGCATTGTTTATTCCCGCGCTGATGTGTTTTATGATTTCTTTTAAAAAAGATACATCGTCACTGCAAAAACCCGGATTGCGGACAATTATTGTTGATGCCGGGCATGGCGGCCAATTTCACGGAACTAGAGGATTAATTTCAAAAGAAGAAGATGTTACTCTTGATATTGCTCTTAAATTAGGAGAAGCAATAAAAAAAGAATTCCCGGATATTAAAGTTGTTTATACAAGAACTGCCGCAGGATCTGTTAATAATGCAGTAACACTCAAAGAAGATTTACATAGCCGCGCGGAGATTGCAAACCAGGCAAAAGGCGATTTATTTATAAGCATACATTGCGATGCAACTCCGAAACCCGCAGGTGGTTATTATCTCAAGCGTGTTATCGGTCACAAAAAGAAATTGGAATATGTAGGAAAAGGAAAAAAGAGAAAAAAGAAAATGGTTAACGCACCAATATATGAATCGTATTGGGTTAAGAATATGATGACAGGCGCCTCGGTATATATCTGGAAAGCAGAAAAAACCTCAGATAAAGTCAATGCAATTAACCAAAATGAAGAAACAGGAAGTGAAGAATTTGAAGATAGTACTGGCAATGCTTCTGTTGAATGGGATACAGAATCTCCTGAAGCCAGGATGAGGGCTCAACTTTATGAGCAAAGATATTTCAGGAAAAGTGCAATATTTGCTTCGATAGTAAACGACGAATTTCAAAAATCCGGCCGAAGAACTTTGGGAGTTATGCAAAGAGACAAAGGAATACAAGTTCTTCAGGCAACCGGAATGCCCAGTGTGCTTATCGAAACAGGCTATTTAACCAATAAAGAAGAAGAAGAATATTTGAACAGCGATTCCGGACAGGATGA
>DATHPY010000004.1:0-2046 GCA_035483315.1 Puia sp.
TCATCCTGTATTTCATAAAGAATTTGTTGCATCATATCTTTTGGTGCAACGTATAAATTTGCAGGAAAAATTGCAGCGTTATCCATCTTGCCAATTCGTTTTCCTGTCTGCACATCAAAACTTTCTATCTCTTCAATTTCATCACCAAAAAAAGTTACACGATAACCAAAATCAACGTAAGGAAGATTGATGTCAACAGTGTCTCCTTTCACGCGGAATGTTCCTCTTGTAAAATCTGTTTGCGTTCGGTTGTATAAAGAGTTTACCAACGAGTGTAAAAATCCCTGTCGTGAAATTGTTTGCTTTTGGTTGATGCGGATAATTCCATTTTCATAATCAGTTGGATTTCCCATACCGTAAATACAACTCACCGATGCGACAACAATAATATCTCTTCGGCCGCTGAGTAATTGCGCCGTTGCCTGCAACCGGAGTTTATCTAATTCTTCATTTATTGAAAGATCTTTTTCAATATACACGTCACTAACGGGCATGTATGCCTCAGGCTGATAATAATCATAATAGGAAACAAAATAACCGACAGCGTTATCAGGAAAGAATTGTTTGAACTCGCCGTAAAGTTGAGCCACCAGTGTTTTATTGTGTGTAATAACTAATGTTGGCTTTTGAACATTTTGAATAACGTTCGCGATAGTAAATGTTTTTCCCGAACCGGTAACGCCTAATAACGTTTGATATCTTTCACCATTAATAATTCCTTCTGTTAATTGATGAATTGCTTGTGGCTGATCGCCGGCTGGTTGATATGATGTGTGAATATTAAACTGCATGAAAACTTTCGAGATGTAAAATTAAGAAAGATATTTCTCACAGATTTTTTATCCGTGCAAATCTGAGAAATCTGTGAGAAAAAATGCTTATGAATATAAACAACAGCTGTAGAAAAAAGTTGAATTATTTTGATGCATTTTCTTCTTCTGTTTTCTTCATGTCTTTAAGCGCTTTTTTAAATGGATCCCACGTAATTTTTAATTTTCCGTCGCCGCCGGTTTTTGCACGCAAACGCACGCTGAACCCGGTTTTGCTATTTACTCCTCTTATTGCGGGAATGGTATCATCGCTTCTCGCTTTTAAATTACTCAAAGGAACTTGAATGCTCATGTCCGTTCCTTTTTTTGTATCATAAATTCCTTCAACAAATAAAGTGATTACTGTGGATTCAATTTCCATGCGGTTTATTTTTATTGCAGAACCTTTAATATCAAACCTGTCTTTTAATTCTGCAAAGCGGATATCAGAAAAATTTCTATCCTTAAATACTTTTTTCGAAATATTTTCTACAGGCTCAAAATTGATCAACTCTCCGTTTTTCAAACTAAACTCAACATTGCCATCCATACTTCCGGGAACAACTTCCTGGTTATTATTCATTGAGCCTACAAAATTTACATCTGCTTTAAGTTTACCGCGAATATTTTTTTCATTGATCGCATCCTGTCCGAAATTTTCAAAGGAAAATAACATTTTGTCAATATCTACATTATTTATAACTGTATGAATGTTCATTGAATTATTTGCATCTTCACTTTTTACAAAACCAGAAAGCATAATGGAACCACTTGCATGGTTTAACGAAACACTGTCAAACATTATGGTATTATTTTTTAAAACAACTGCTGCTTTTATATTGGTTGCCTGAAATTTCTTGTACTCCAGCGCGTTTGCTTTTACCTGCAGATGCACATCCCACGCTCTTAACAAACTGTCCATTTGCGAAACCTGTTTTGAAAAAAATCTTTTTGATTTTTTATTTAAAGAAGCTGAAGAAGATGCGTTCGCATTTCTCCCCATGAATGCTCTAAAATCACGCAAATTTATTTTCGGAGAAAAAATATTCCAGTCTAAAAAAAGTTTATCCGGACTTTTATCAATCAGGGCCATGAGGCTTTTTATGCCGCCGCTCATTTTCAATTCGGTTGAACCCGTTCGCGCATTCAGCTCTTCTATAAGCACATCTTTGTTTTTAAATAATAGTTTTCCGCTGCAGGATGAAAGCAAAAAGCTTTTTGGTATGTATTTTATTGC
>DATHPY010000005.1:0-3279 GCA_035483315.1 Puia sp.
GGTTCTTGAATGGAAAGAAATGAGAGTTTATTTTTTCCTACTTCCTGGAACAGATTTCTCGATGTTAATCTTTTTTTTGTTGCTTGCTTTTTTATCTGGCCTTGTGGGGTTTAAATAAGTATCAATAGAAGATGGAGAAAACTCTTCTCCATTAGAATCACGAAAGTTATTTAGAATAAATTGTTCGATCTGCTGGATACTTCCACTAAGATATGAGTCTCCATTGCTATTTAAATATTCAAATTTCAAGTCGTGAAATAAAGTCGCAAGCGTTGAGGGACCACCAGTCCATCTTAAGGTTGGTGAAGTAAGGATATTTGAACCTTGTGAAATTGGAGTTTTTATCCCATACCTATTGCTAAGATAATTTCTAAAATTTATTAGATCTTCTCTGATGTAATCTTTACCTAGCAGCCAATCGCATTTATCATTTTCATTTATTAAATAAGTAAGTTCATCAAATCCTTGTTCGGCGATTTTATTAATCCCTTTTTTCTGTTTTTGTGCAGAATCATTTATAGCAATTGTCATCGATTCCCTTTCTAAATAAATTCTTTCTAATATATATTCTTTGATCTCATCCTGAATTGTTGGATTGTTTCTATTGGAAATACCAGTCTTTTCATTAGAATCTTCCACTATTACTTCCACATACGGTATCATTTCAGTACAAGAATAAAATATCCTACCATCCCCGCTGCACGACAAATTGAATTTTTCAGCCACATAGTTAGCAATCTCACTTATTATCAAATTAAATGAATACTCATTGAATAGTCGGTTTACAAAATTTAATGCAACCATGGATCAATTTTACTATAAATCTAAAATATTTTTTAATGCTTCATCCTGGCTTGTGTAATCGAGACTTTTAATATAGTTCTCAGTCACAGATAATTTTGAATGTCCGAGAAGATTTTTTATCGCATGCAAGTCTTTAGTTTTTACTCGAGCGATATCAGCGAAACTGTGTCGACTTACATGCGTTGTCACGCGCTTATCTATCTTAGCAAGTTTTGACAGCTCCTTTAAGTTAGAATTAATGTAAGCTGTCTTTGAAGAAATCTGATTATACAAATACAGCCTATTTTTCTCGTCAATATTATTATCAAGTAATCCAAAAATATAATCACCTGATTTTACTTCTTTATTTTGATAATGTGATAATATTTTCTGGGCATTAGGAAGAAGTAGTAATGATTTGAAGGTTCCAGTCTTATCCATTTTGTATTCTACTCTTTCACCTTTTATATGTTTCCATTTAAGTTGTATCAAATCACCAATGCGAATACCTGCTGTATAGAAGCTAAATAAAAAGCAATTTCTTGTATGCCATAAAACGCTTCCTTTTTTCAAATCAACTTCAATTAATTTATTGATTTCTTCAACTGAAAGTTTTTCTTTCTTGACATTATTTTTATCAAGTTTTAGTTTAAATGCAAAAAATGGATTTTTCTCAGCGGTAATTATTTCTTGTTTGATCGCCTGATAATAGATCGCTCTGATTGTCTTAAGATGATTGTGAATACTATTGGTTTGCAAACCCTCTTTTTTCAAATAAATTTCGTATTGGACGAGAAATTGAAAATGTAAATCTGTAAACGAAAGGTCTTTATTTTTTATGTAACCACTAAGCCGTTTCAAAATCATTTTGTAGCGTTTATAGGTTCTTATATTGCCACTACTCAAATAATTTTCAGTCATTTCATCACCAAAAACTAAAAAGCTGTTTTCTCTACGTTTTGCAGCTGCCGGCGATATTTTCTTTTTAATGGATCGTACGCTGATAGATTCGTCATTCGCTTTCATTTTGCTTAATGCCCGGCTAATTTCTGCCATTTTATTTTCGATGTCAGCATTTATTGATTTAGCATTGTGCAACACTTTTGCATTTGCAAATATTTGTTTTATTTCATTTCTTTTTTCAGGCGGAAATCGCAGCAGGGTTTTTTCAGAAATTTTTATGCGTGACTCAAAAACTTTACCCTCCAAAGGATTCCAGGCTTCAAACGGAATTGCATAACCAATTCCTTCATACTGAACTTTGCGATTGTTAGTAATGCGTATTAAAATTGGATGTGTTCCTTCAGCATATGTTTTACTAGTAAACAGAACCGGCTTAATCTTTACCTCTTTCATTCTCTAATTATTAGCTACAAAAATATGAATTTAGTTTAAACATGGTTTAAACTTTTTCTTCTTTTTAATACTTTTCATTTCATTGCGGTTCTGGTGAAATTCAATACAGTCAGCTATTACAGAGGAACTTGAAGGAATTCAAAGGAAATGCGAAGCAGTATTTGTAGTCCCGCCCAGAATCGAACTGGGATCTAAAGTTTAGGAAACTTCTATTCTATCCGTTGAACTACGGGACCAATTTATTTCTTATTCTTCGTCGTTCAGCCGTGCGGGCGTTGAACTTCGAAACTATTCTCGCAAAAATAATGTTTACTTCTCTATGGAATATATTTTCCTTTACCGGATTTGATTTAATTTCAGCATCTAAAAAAATTAAAATGAAAAAGCTTTTGCCCTTTTTATTACCTGTTGTTTTGTTTTTATTATTTACCTCTTCTGTTAAAGCCCAAAATAATAATGCTCCGCATGTTAATCATCTTGCCATTTATGTTGTTGACCTGCAGCGAAGCGCAAACTTTTATGAAAAAATAATGCAACTGCAAAAAATTGAAGAGCCTTTTCATGATGGCAAACATGTATGGCTAAAAATGGGGGAACACAGTCAGCTGCATATTATTTCCGGTGCTGCTGCTGATATTCCTCATGATGAAAATGTTCATCTTGCATTCACCGTTCCTTCGCTTGAAGAATTCATCAAACATCTCAAATCAGAAAATATAAAATTTGGCAACTGGGCGCAAAATTCAGAAGAACCGCAGGTTCGCGCCGATGGCATCAAACAAATTTATTTGCAGGATCCTGATGGCTATTGGATCGAAGTGAATAATGATAAATTCTGAGAATAGTAAAATGGTGAATGGGAAGTAACGAGTGGGGTTGGAAAAAACTAAAATCTAAAAACTGGAAACTAAAGAAAAAGTCTAAGACTCTCCACTTGTGGAGAGTTGTCGGGAGGTGAGGTAAACTTGCTTATCTTTGCCGTCCTCAATTCAGGATATGAAGTTTTATAATTTAGTTATTAAGTACCGTTTGTATCTAGCTGCCGCGTTTTTAATAATCGCAGTTGTCACCAATTATTTTGTTGGTTTTTGGCCGGCATTCCTTGCGTATCTTATCTGCGTCGTTTTAGTTTTCGGATAC
>DATHPY010000006.1:0-4898 GCA_035483315.1 Puia sp.
GCATCGCCCCATGTGTGTATTAAATTTAACCAGTGACCGGTTTCATGTGTAGCCGTTCTTCCTTCATTAAAAGGAACAGCAGCAGTACCAAGAGTTCCAAAAGCTTTATAGGAAACTACAATTCCATCATTAGCTTTTGGCCCGCCAACAACACTGGCATAACCCAACACTCCACCAGCTATATCTCCAACCCAAATGTTAAAATAACCATCAGCATCCCACGCATCATCGCCGTTGGAACTTGTAAATTTTATACCGTCACTAATATTGAATTGCTGAACAGATGTATGTTTTCTTATTATTCCATTTGTAGCGTATCCATGCGGATCAACTTTTGCCAGCACAAAATGAAAACCGCAATCGGCAGCGAATTGTTGAAAATATAATGGTGTATTTGCAGTATCACTATTCTGTCTGCGATAATCTTTGTTCAGCACATCAATCTGAGATTGAACCTGGGCGTCGCTGATATTTTGAATTGAAGAATTATAAATTACATGAACTACAACCGGAATAGTTATAACCGAAGATTCTGTTATAGAATTATTTGAAGATGGTGAATGAATACTTTGTAATCTTTTTGTGAATGCTTCTATTGATGCTATTTTCTCATTTAAACCGGGAGTATTATGAATAAATTGCTGCCTGTAATCTGCAAATCCGCAAATGCGTTGGGATGTTGCAAAAAGTACGGTAAGGGACGTGATCAACGATAGTAAAATTCTTCTCATCAAAACTTCTTTTTGTTACCGGTAATTCAACAGGCTATTGGAGTATGCTCATGGGGTATTGAATTCCTTAAGGAGTTTCATGACAGATACGGATGAAGCAGTATGTAAATCGAAAATTGTTTTGGTATGCGCGAAAAGCTCAGCGAAAAAGGATTGGATAGTTGGGTCTATGCAAAGGGTATTGAAGATTTTGAACACACCAGATTAGAATACACCGAAAAGTGTATAGTGAAGAGGTGGTTTACAGACTATAAGCATTATAAAACAACACAAAATTTCTGACATCTCAAAATTTTAACGTCACATTTTGTCTACATACAGTTTTTAAGTATTTGGTTATGTGTTATTTTTGTGTCAACATTATGACAAAAAAATTGATTGTTTTTTCTGCATTGGCCTTGCTGATTGCATGCAATAATAACGGCACGACAACCACAACTTCCTCGGGTTCAACAGAAACTGATAATACTACGCCAAATATTACCTATACTGCGGTTAATGCATTTCCGCATGATACCAATTCTTTTACCGAAGGTTTTTTAGTACAGGACGGAAAGTTGTATGAAAGCACCGGTTATGATTCATCTTTTGAATCAACGCGATCTTTATTTGGTGTTGTGGATTTGAAAACAGGAAAAATTCAACCCAAAGTTGAAATTGATAAGAAAAAATATTTTGGCGAAGGAATTGTTTTTCTAAATGGAAAAGTTTTTCAACTCACTTACAAAACTAAAATTGGTTTTATTTACGACGCAAAGACTTTTAAAAAATTAGGCGACTTTACTTTTCCGAGCGTTGAAGGATGGGGATTAACAACAGATGGGAAATACCTGGTAATGAGCGACGGAACGAGCAACATATATTATCTTGATCCGAATAATTTTAAACTGATAAAAATTTTAGGAGTTACAGATAATAACGGACCTGTTGGCCGAATCAATGAACTGGAATTCATCAACGGATATCTTTACGCCAACGAATGGTTAAGTAATAACATTTTAAAAATTGATCCGGCAAGCGGAAAAGTAGTTGGCAAATTAGATCTTACTTCTCTTGCCAATGAAGCTAAAACAAAATATCCTGATCTGCAGGAGATGAATGGAATCGCTTATGATTCAGTCGCGAAAAAAGTTTACATCACCGGAAAATTGTGGCCGACTATTTACGAAATAAAATTTAATTATTGAGTTAGCAGCGGGCAGTAAACAGTAAACGTGAGTTGAATAGTAAGATGTTGTACAAGAGTGCGACGCAAGAATGCTTAATAGAATTCCAATGCCGATTACAAAAAAATTTCTTTTACTCACCACTTACTTGTTGATAATATAAATTAACGAGCTGCACCGTTCTTTATTTACAAAGGCAATTAAGTTGGAATAAAGACCAACCAAAAATCCCCTTAGCAAACCAAGTTTATTTTTCTTATACCGCTCGCTCAAAAAGCTGATATAAAAACTGTCGTAGGGCATTGTGCGCGTTGACTGCAATTCGAAACCATGCTCATTAAATAATTTTTTTAATGACAACGGAGAGAAATGAAACAAATGCCGCGGCACATCATAAGCAGCCCAATAATTTTTATAAAATGACGCGTCGAAAGAAGTGTAATTGGGAACCGCTATAAATATTTTTCCGCCTGGTTTGATCAATTTTTTTAATTGAGCAAGATAATCATGCAAATCGTGAACATGTTCCAGCACATGCCACATGGTGATTACATCAAACGATTCTTCAGGAAAAAGATAAAAATTTTCAGGCCCGATCAATTGAAGATTATTTATGTTTTGCGCCTGTTGCCGCGCCTGTTCATCCGGTTCTAAACCGGTTACATTCCATCCGTACGTTTTCATAAATCCTGCAAACGAACCTGTTCCTGCCCCGATATCCAATAACTTTCCGCTTCTTAAATTTGTTATTGACAATATCAATCTTCGTTTATTGCTAAGCGTTAGCTCACGTACCGAATGATAAAGACTGTTAATCAGTCCTTTTTTGGTATTGGTATGAGAAATATAATTATCAGACTGGTAATATTGTCCAATCGAATTAATGTCCGGAACATCCTGTGTAATTCTTAATGTGCAATTATTGCATTGCCATATTTCAAATTCTTTTTTTGAAACAGTATGATCCAATGCTTTTAGTTTGTAATGCAGATCATCCGATCCGCAAACCGGACAAATTGTGTAATGCTTTTCCAATTATTATTAAATGATGGACAAAGAAAGCAAAGAAAATCCGCATTGAAAATTGAAAGAAGTAATTTATTTAGTTACATCAAGCTTTTGCTGATTACCTGAAAAATTTGACTGAGAATGATTATTGGAATAATAAAATAATAAGATCAATGAAGCCACACAAGCCGCAACCAGCGCGTATATCCACCAGGTTTGTTTTTTTTGTTCAGAATTTGCATGGAGCCATTCGTCCATTTCATAATTGGTTTTTTCTTTATCACCAACCATCAGGCGATGTTGTACATTTTTTCTGGTGACAGGTTCCGCAATAACAGGCTGCATAAATAAAGAACTCTCAGGCTCGGATTCGAAAATAATATTTCCCGCATAATCTTTTTTCAAAATTCCAATTCCATCCCACTTCACTTTATCTTCCTGGCGGATCTTGTTTCGCAGATCATAAGAAAATTCGTTGTACCATTTTATCGCTTCATAATCAGGAATATTTTTTTCTGAGGCCAGGTAAGAAAAAAAATCTTTATCGGGCGCGTCAAAATATTTGTCGAAACGAAAATGATACATCGGAGGTAGTAATCTTTTATCGGCTGCATCTGCTGTAGAAGGAAGTGTTTCTAAGTAAATTGTACCCAAACCAGGGATGCTGATATTTTTATGCTGGTATAAGTAACTGTTCAGTACTTCAAACATAATGGTTGGGTTTCAGGACACTAAAGAAACGGAAATTTCGGAAAATAAATCTTTATAAAAACTTAAAATAATAAAAATATTATTGGAATCAAAATGCGAATATAATTCCGCCAAGAATATTGAAACCGTAAACCTGGTATTGATTCCAGCGTTGGTACTTGCTGTTAAAAAGATTATTCATTTGCAGCCAGAGGTTTACCTGCCTGGTTATCCGAAATTCTATTCCGGCATTTACATCAAGCCCGGGATTTCCCTTGGCCGTAAATTTATTAGCGACGAGATAATCGGCGCCGTCAAAAGTCCACAGATCACCTTTGATCCACAGATCTTTCAGCACCTGCCATTTTATTGTTGTGGTAAGTTCGAGCGGCAATAATCCCCACGCATCCGCCTGACCTTGCAAGCCGGAATATTTATGAATATTCAACGCAACGTTTGCGCTAAAATCTTCGCCGTGCGTGTAACCAATTTCTCCGTGCAATTGCAGATCATTCATTGCAGTTGCGTAACGAATCAAAAATGTTTTGCCGGTAATGCTGTCGTTTACAAACAAAGGCATATTCCAATACCTGTTGATGCCGACTTTTGCAGCATAGGTAAAATGATCATTCAAAGAACCTTTTATTCCGCCATAAATTTCCTGAACACGCGTGTTTAGCAATGAATCCGGCTGTGCAAACCACGGATTAAATGCCGCATAACGTTGGTAGGAACCTTTATCATAATAGCCTATCCATCCGAGTTGCAGCGTAAGCCGCTGATCGGAAGTGGAAACATCGGCAATGAAATTTGGCAATAAATGAAACGTGCTATTATCCCAGGATGGAGTAAGTCCGGCATGCAAATTAAATGTTGACGCTTTTACGAAAAGCGACGGCGCTACATAAAATAAATTATTTTGTATGGTAAGATTATCTCTTTTGTAATTGGTGAGATTTGCGGTGAGTCCAAGATCAAACGTAAAATTTTTATCTATCCCTTTTTCCAAAGGCAGGTTCAACACAGAATTTGTTTCTGTTGCTTTTGGATTGTGATTGTCCGAAAAAACATACACATCAACGTTAGGCTTGTACACAAGACCAAATTCCGTTGGGTTGATATTCCGCAAACCAAGTCTGCCGTGATAAGTTGTAAACTGCTGCCGCAGAGAATCGTCTGAAAACTTTAAGCTGTCTGGTCTATATCCGTACAAATAATAATTATCTGTTTTAAAACCAAGCGCTCCACTCCATTCTAAGTTATTCGCTGTTTTTACATCGCCGGCAATACTGACATCTGTTGA
>DATHPY010000007.1:0-5754 GCA_035483315.1 Puia sp.
GTGCTTTTACCTTGTCACTTGGTTCTACAACAACGGGCAATGCAAGTGCAATTACTGGTGTGGGAGCCAATTCTTATATTATTACAGGTAATACTTCTGGTGCTGGTAAACTGACAATAAACAGGGTTACAAGAGGGTCTGATTATATTTTCCCTATTGGGACTTTGACAGATTATCTACCTGCAACCATCAATCCAAGTGTAGCTAACAGTACATTGAATTGGTCAGCAAATGTGTTTACTCCTGCAACAACAGATGCTACTTATGGTTCTGGAAATAATTTTTCTGGTACAAGTCTGGCTGATATTGTAAACGCAGTTTGGATTATTACACCAAGTTCAACATCACCACAGCCCACTGCTACTTTAACTTTAAACTGGACATCCGATCTGGAAGGAAGTTCTTTCAGTGGATATAGCAATGGTAATATTGGCATTTCACATTATAGTGCTGGTGTATGGCAAAATTCAACTGCTACAGGCGGAGCAAACAATGCAACAAATACAGTTACTTCTCAGTTCACGAGCTTCTCACCGTTTGGTGTTGGCTCAATTGGTAATCCTTTGCCTATTTCATTGATCAACTTCACTGCAGTGTTGAACAGCAATAACACGGTTAGCCTATCATGGCAAACTACTGTTGAAGTGAATTCAGATCATTTTGATATTGAACGCAGTTCGGATGGCAGCACCTGGAATTCTATAGGCACAGTAGATGCACAGGGTAATTCTCAAATTGTGGTCAATTACTCTTATCTCGATGCGTCTCCTGCAAGTGGCGTGAATTATTATCGTCTGAATATGGTTGATAAAAATGGTTCTCACAGTTATTCTAATGTAGAAGTAGTAACCATGAATTCTATCGGAGCATTCAGAATATTCCCGAATCCGGCGAAAGATTTTGTGAACGTTACTTTAGATCATGTTAGCGGTAGTTCAACAATTCGCTTATTTAATTTCAGCGGACAAACAGTATTTACACAACAGTTAACCAAAGAAAACGGAAACGCCATTTCAATCCCTGTTCAAAATCTTGCACAAGGAACTTACATGCTGCAGGTTTCAGGTGCGGGTGGTTCACTACACACAGGAAAAGTAATTATCGTTAGATAATAAAGAATAGAAATAAATTTTTCAAGGCGATCTTTTCGGAGATCGCCTTTTTTATTTTATAATCTGAAAGATGAATTAGAAATAAGAAATTAGAAATATGGCTTTATTCGTTTCATAATTAATCCTAACTTCAAAATTCAGACGGTAATTCAATAAAGGTATTACCATGCTTAAACATTATTTTAAAATCTCCTGGCGAAATATTATCCGCAATAAAATATTTACAGTTATCAATATTGCTGGACTTGCCTTGGGCATATGTACGTGCATAGTTATTTTTCTTATTACTAATTTTGAATTAAGCTTTGATAATTTTCACCCCGATAAAGAGCGGATTTATCATATTGGACAGAAGGACCCAATCACACCTAGTAATGTAAGCAGAATTTCTCCGCCGATGCCAGATGCACTTCGACAGGAAATTACTGGCATTGAAGCTGTGGCGAGCTTTTATCCTTATGATGCAAGTATAACTCCTGGTAATGAAAAGGGGCTTCATACTTTTAATAGCGGAATAGAAGGCAGCGATCAGACTTCAGTTATAATAACAGATCTTCATTACTTTGATATTTTTAAATTTGACTGGCTTGCCGGCAAACCCACAACATCTTTACAACAGCCTTTTAAAGTAGTGTTATCTGAAAGCAAAGCGCATAAATACTTCGGTTCTTTACCCTACGATAATATTATTGGAAGGGAATTGACCTATAACGATTCACTCCATGTCACAGTCTCTGGCATTGTAAAGGACTGGAATAAAAATACCGACTTCCCTTATACAGAATTTATTTCATACAGCTCGATCAATAGCAGCAATTTCTTAAAGACAACTTATCGAACAGATGACTGGAGTCGTAATAGTGCCGGGATGTGGTGCATGATCAAGCTTTCAAAAAATAGTACAGCATTTCAAATCAAGAGTCAGTTGAAGGACTTTGTTAAGAGACACCTACCTGGCAACCCGGATAAATTAGAGTTTTTACTGCAGCCTTTATCCGATATTCATTTCAATGCAGATTATTCTCATGACGATATTAGAAAAGCAGATTTACCAACCATACGTTTCCTAATAGGCATTGCATTGTTTATTCTCATACTTGCTATTGTTAACTTCATTAATTTATCAACAGCACAATCAATCCAAAGAATTAAAGAAATCGGCGTGCGCAAAGTACTTGGCAGTAGTCGGGCAAATTTAATTTTTCAATTCCTTACTGAAACATTTGTAGTCAGTTTTTTTGCGGTATGTATTGCCATGCTAATGGTAGCACCATTATTATCGTTCTTCCAGGATTTTATTCCTCCAAGACTATCATTTCAGTTTTTTAATAAAGAGACTTTGCTTTTTTTGTTAATGCTGATTTTAGTCATTCCTCTTCTTGCTGGTCTTTATCCAGCTAAAGTTTTATCTTCTTATATACCTGCATTGAGTTTAAAAGGAGATGGATGTCAATCTGTAGGTAAAAAGTGGTTAATGAGAAAAGGGTTGGTAATTTTTCAATTCACCATTTCTTTAATTTTCATCATTGGAACTCTTGTAATTAGCAAACAGATAAATTTTGTACTTCATGCTGATTATGGCTTAAAAACAAATGCCATTCTTGATGTATTTATCACCAAGGGCAATAGCAAATGGAAAGTATTGAAAGAAAAAATAAAAGAGCTGCCCGAAGTGAAGAAGGTAATTTTACAGGGAACTGCGCCCACAGGATGGGTCACTCGTTTTGGAAAGATATCATTTACAGGCAAGAATCACCAAGTGATAAAAATGAAAATTCAAATTGACAATGGCAATGAAGAGTTTATTCCTTTTTACCAGATGAGATTAGTAGCAGGCCGAAACCTATTAAGAAGTGATAGCTTGCAAGAATTTATCATAAACGAAACCTGTCGGAAAAATCTTGGGTTTGCCAAGCCTGAAGATGCCATAGGACAATTGCTTACATATCATAAGAAAGCTTTTCCTATAGTTGGTGTTGTTGCGGATTTTCATGAAGGTTCTTTTCATTACCTGATTGCGCCGTTAATGATTGGACATGAACCGGGCGACGAAGAAGACTTTGGTATACAATTGGTTACAAATGAAAATAAGGTTAGTAATATGAAGGCTGAATTGTCAGCGATTGAGAAAGTGTATAAAGACATTTATCCGCGGAATGAATTTAATTACAGAATTATTGATGAATGTATCCCATTACTTTATGATACGGATCAAAAAACATCAAAGCTCATTTTGGCTGCCACACTTATTACTGTTTTCATTTCTTGCATTGGGTTATTCGGTCTCGCAATGTTCACTGCTAAAAGAAGGACAAAAGAAATCAGCATCCGCAAAGTAATAGGAGCAAGCATATCTGATATCATTGCTCTATTAACCAAAGACTATGTTGTAGTGATTCTTATTGCTTTTCTAATAGCATCTCCAATAGCATGGTTTTTTATGAATAAATGGCTTGAGAATTTTGCATACAGAATCGATATCAGTTGGTGGATATTTTTATTTGCGGTTATGATCACCATCTTGATTGCATTTGCAACAATAAGTTTTCAGGCAATAAAAGCTGCTGTCGTCAACCCTGTAAAAAGTTTAAGAACAGAATAAATTAGTCAGTTGAGAATTGCGATCTTTTCGGAGATCGCCTTTTTTATTTGTAAAGAGATAATCAGCAAGAATCGAATGATTAAATAAGAAATAAGGAATGAGAAATTAATTACCTAATGGATCGTCATTCTGTTTTTAAGGTTTTTGCCGGATTTACAATTGCTGCTTTAATTGCCTGGTAGCTGATGGTCAGCATTGCGATAAGAGCGGCGATAGATCCCGCTAACAAAAATACCCACCAGGATATATCTACACGATAAGAAAAATTCTGCAGCCATTTGTACATTGCCCACCACGCAACCGGAAAAGCAATCAGTGAAGCAACGATTACCAGAATTAAAAAATCTTTGGATAAAATCATGATGATATTTCCCGGCATTGCGCCTAATACTTTGCGGATGCTGATTTCTTTTGTTCGTTGAATGGTAGAATAACTTGCAAGTCCAAATAAACCGATACACGCAATCAGTATTGCTAATAAAGAAAAAACAGTAAATATTTTTTGTTCGGTTTGTTCTGATTTATACTGTGCAGCAACATTTGCATCAAGGAAGCTGAATGTGAAATCATCTTTTGCATCAAGACGCTTCCATGTGTTTTCAATATTTTCTAACGTAGTTTTAAAATGATCACCTCTTATTCTTACTCCTAATGTACCCCATCCAAATTTATTTGAATTGACAAAAATAAGCGGCGCAATTTTTTTATGCAGTGATTGATAATGGAAATCTTTAATTACACCAATCACAGTAAAAACATTTTGCTCTTTACCATTAGTTGAGTTGAGATAAGACTCTTTGCTGATCACTCTCGCCCCGATCGGGTTTTTCAATCCAAAATCTTCAACAGCTTTTTCATTCAGAACAAGGCTTAGTGAATCCGTTGCGAATTCTTTTGAAAAAAATCTGCCTTCTTTAAGCTGAAGGTCCAGCAGTTTTAAATACTCATCATCAACTTGCATCATCCTGTCTGTTCTGGAAGCATTGTTATCCATTGCTACCCATGTGGAGCCCCCTCCGGATTCATCGTTTCCCGGCAACTGATCGCATTCAGTTACATCTTCTACACCAGGCATTTTCGAAATTTCATCTGCGAAAGATTTGCGTGAATCTGTAATTACATTTCCTATTCTATTATTTAGCCGCCATACTCTTTCAATGGAAATGATATGATCGTGTTTAAAATCAAGTTTATCACCCAGCATATATTGCATTTGCATATTCACCACAATTGTGCAAATAATCAGGATCACCGAAATAGCGAATTGAAATATTACGAGTCCATTTCGTAAAGCTATGCCCCTCTTGTTGGATACAAACTTTCCTTTCAGTACAATGATCGGATCAAAAGATGAAAGCACAAACGCTGGATAAAGACCAGCAATAATACCTACAAGTATAGAAAAACTCAGAACCGCTGAGAGTGTTGGCGGATAAAGAAAATAAGTAAACGATAATTCCACGCCGGAGATTTTGCTTAGCATGGGTGTGAAAATTAAAACCAACAATAATGCTATGAACATACTAAGCAAACTGAATAATACAGATTCAGAAAGAAATTGACCTATCAATTCACGCTTGCGGGATCCAAATGTTTTGCGAATGCCAACTTCTCTCGCTCTTTCAACAGAGAGTGCTGTGGACAGGTTTATAAAATTAACACAGGCAAGAAATAATATGAATGCGGCGATCGCTCCAAATATCACCAGGGTTTTCATACTTCCTACTGGTCTTAATTCGCTTTGCAGTTCAGAAGTCAAATGAATTTTCTTTAATGGCTGCAAAAAATAACGATACCCATTGCCTTCAGCTACAAACTTGTCATAAGGTTCTCCAAACAAACCTGCTATTTTTGGTGCTACATATTTATCTACCATCAAAGGCAGCTTCGCTTCGAGAGAAGCAGCAGAAACATTTTTATTTAAAAGAAGATAACAAAATGGTCCGAAATAAACATACTCCTGCGCGTCGTTGAGATTGTTGTCACCTGCAGTTGTTATAAGAATGTTGAACAGAAAGTGAGATTTCTCCGGCCAATCTC
>DATHPY010000008.1:0-3558 GCA_035483315.1 Puia sp.
AGAATAATAAAATGTTCGTCTGGGTTTGTTGATGGCAGCAAAACAAATCTTCCTAAAATGCGGCTCGGAATTTCTATCAAAGAATATTTTCTTTTCATTGTTCCATCTTTCCGCGATAATACCACACCAAGATAAATTGATTTGTCTCGCAGATAAGGAAATGATGGAATGCTTTCAATCATCAGTGGAATTATGTTGGAACGAATTTCTTCTTCGAAATAAGTTTGAACAAATTTTTGCTGATCTTTATTTAGTTGTTTTTCTGTGACAAGAAAAATTTTTTCTTTCTCAAGTTCGTTTGCAATTGATTCCCAGATATAATTAAATTCTCCCTGCTGCTCCAGAACGATGGATTGTATTTCATCAAGAATTTTTTCCGGAGCCAGCTCAAGATGCATATTGATCTTTGCTTTTCCGCTGTATTCCATCATTCGTTTTAAAGTAGCCACACGTACCCGGAAAAATTCATCCATATTATTGGAAAAAATTCCTAGAAATTTAAGCCGTTCGCGCAAAGGAACGGACTGGTCGGCAGCTTCCTGTAAAACTCTTCCATTAAATGATAACCAACTGATATCCCTGACGATTGTCCTTCTTTTCATATTGTGCATTTCTCCTGCTTTAGTACAAATCTAATTTTAGCAGAAGGAACGGTAAATTAAGTAATTATTAAGTCTGAACTGGGATTTGAGTGATTTTTGGGATTTTTATGATTATCGCAATCCGTCATTTCGAATCCCGCTTGAAGCGGACGAAGTGAGAAATTCGTTATTGATAATATTCACTTCGTAGAATCCATTCTTTTAATCAAAAAAACTTTTGATTATTGACAGGATTTTACGACCTTTGCCGTCCTAAATTTTAATTAGTATGTCAAGAGTATGCCAGGTTACGGGGAAAGTTCCGGTGAGTGGAAATAGCGTATCACATTCAAATATAAAAACCAAACGCAGGTTTTTACCTAATCTGCAGACCAAGCGCTTTTTTTTGGCTGAAGAAGACAGGTGGATCACACTTAAACTTTCTTCAGAAGGAATACGCACCATCAATAAAAATGGTTTGTACAGCGTGGTGAAAGAGTTAAAAGCAAAAGGAGTAAAAGTTTAAACTAATTAGCTAATGTGCTAATTGGATAATTTGCGAGATAAACGTACTCAATTATCACATCAGCATATTATCAAATTATCAAATTAAAATATTATGGCAAAGAAAGGAAACAGGGTTCAGGTAATTTTAGAATGTACGGAACATAAAAAAAGCGGTTTGCCCGGAACAAGCAGGTACATCACTACAAAAAATAAAAAGAATACGCCTGAACGTCTTGAGTTGAAAAAGCTCAACCCGATAATGAAGAAATATACTGTTCATAAAGAAATTAAATAGTTAATCGGCTAATGTGCTAATTAGCTAATTATCACATTATCTCATCATCAAATTACCACAATGGCAAAGCAAGCAAAAACCGCGATTAAAACCAAAGATGCGAAAGCCGCTTCAGACGCAAAAAACTGGACTAAAGTTATCCGTGCAGTTCGCAGTCCTAAAACCGGAGCTTATACATTTAAAGAAGCGATCGTGCACAAGGATAAAATAAAACAATTCCTCGCTCAGAAATAATTTTTATGGGTTAGTAAAATAAAAAGCTGTCTCAAAAAGGCGGCTTTTGTTATTTTAAATAATTGAATTTAAAGAGTATGGGGTTCTTTAATAAAATTTTTGGTAAGAAAGAAAAAGAAAGTCTTGACAGCGGGTTACAAAAAACGCGCGATGGTTTTTTATCAAAAATTGCAAAAGCTATTGCCGGAAAAGGAACTGTTGATGAAGAAGTGCTGGATAATTTAGAAGAAGCGTTGGTTAGCGCAGATGTTGGAATTGATACAACCGTTGAGATTATTAATAAAATAGAAAAACGCGTTGCAAAAGATAAATATCTTAACACAAGTGAATTAAACAAAATACTGCAAGAAGAAATTGAATCTCTTCTTACTGAAACAGATTCGCTTTCTTCATTCGATTCGCCATTACCAAAAAAGCCTTACGTTATTTTAGTTGTTGGTGTAAACGGTGTTGGAAAAACAACAACCATCGGCAAGCTCGCTTACAATTTTAAAAACGCGGGTAAATCAGTTTTGCTTGGTGCCGCCGATACTTTTCGTGCCGCTGCTGTTGAGCAATTAACTATTTGGAGTGAAAGAACTGGCGTACCCATTGTGAAACAAAGTATGGGTTCTGATCCCGGCGCAGTTGCTTTTGATACCATTCAAAGTGGAATTGCAAAAGGAAGTGATCTGATAATAATTGATACTGCAGGAAGACTTCACAACAAAGCTCATTTGATGGAAGAGCTTTCTAAAATAAATCGCGTAATAAAAAAAATTCTTCCGGATGCTCCGCATGAAGTGTTGCTTGTGCTTGATGGTTCAACAGGGCAAAATGCATTGGAGCAGGCAAAACATTTTGCAACGGCAACTCCGATAACTTCATTAGCCATTACCAAATTAGATGGAACTGCAAAAGGTGGAGTCGTTCTGGCGATCGCCAATCAATTTAAAATTCCTGTAAAATATATTGGCGTTGGCGAAAAAATGGAAGACCTGATAATTTTTGACAAACACGAATTTGTTGATAGTTTGTTTAGTTTAGCAAAGAGCTGAACGCAGGAAGGATTTGATAATTGATGGAACGCAGATTTTTTATGATGATTATGATAAATTAAAACTTTTAGAGATTCTCCGTGGTTCTTTTAATACTCCGTGCTTCTCTGTGGCTAAAACCACATCTTAGAGATAAGCCGCAAGGTTTAAATTCGCAGAGACTTTCTTGTTCCTTGCCTGTTGTGCCTTATTCCTTCCACCCTGATTCAAAAATTCTTCTTTTCGTCGCAGCATTTTCCCTTATTGTCTCTTTTGTCAATTACATGAGTTATAGCAAAATACTTTTGTGCCGAAATAAAAAGAATTGCTATGAAAAAGATATCATTAATAATCTCCACTTTGTTTTTTACAGTATGTGCTTTTGCGCAATTTCCGATGGGTGGAAATGGCGGAAATAAAGCCGCGCAAAACATCGGGCATATTTACGGTAAGGTTGTTGACAGTGCTGGCAGACCTGTTGGCGACGCTTCTGTGATTCTCCTTCAAACTAAATTTGATTCTGCTTCTAAAAAAAGAAAAGACATTTTATTTAAAGGATTAGCAACAAAAAGCAATGGCGAATTCAGCATAGAAGAATTGCCATTATTTGGCGGTTTGAAATTAAAAATATCTGCGAGCGGTTTTAAACCATATGAGCAAGCTATTACTTTTCAAATGAAGATGCCTGCGGGCGGAAACAATCCGTCTCAATCTCAATCTTCAAATCCGATGGCTGGTGTTTCAACTATGCTGAATGCATTTGATAAAGATCTGGGAGATATAAAACTGGCTAACGATGTAAAACAATTACAGGCAGTAATAGTAACTACAAGCAAACCTACTTTGAAAATGGATATTGATAAAAAAGTCTACAACGTCGAGAAAGATATCGTGAGCCAGGGTGGAACCGCATTAGATGTGATGA
>DATHPY010000009.1:0-5954 GCA_035483315.1 Puia sp.
ACCGGCGGTGCAAATGATGAATCAAACCGTGTGAAAACCGGTGGTAATAATTAATCAAAAAAAACAGCTCATCAATAACTCTTAAAAAGATCAACATGAAAAATTTCTTAATAATAATTGTTTGTTTATTCGCAGTGAACACGATCGCAAACGCACAATGCAGTAAGAAAGTAATATGGACAGGATCAAAAGCAGAATTTCTGGATGCAAATGGATCGGTAGAAAATACTTTAACTGAAAAAGTTGAAGTGGTTAGTTCAAAGACTGATATAAAATTATCGCACAGCGATAAGGAAGATGATGCATTAACGGGGAAGATAAAAGACTTTTCCTGTAACTGGGCTGATGCTTTTAAAAATGGAAAAACAATTATTAAATCAGATTTATCGGAAGGAATGAATCCTGCAAATAATGGAGAGATCACCATTGAAGGCAAGGATGGAAAAATTACAATTCTTATAACAATGGATAATCACGACGGAAAAACGATCAAACTTTATATAGATAGCTATAAAGAAGTGGAATAAGATTTCGAAATAGAATAAAAAAAGAATCATGAGAACAATGAAAATAAGTTCATTAGAAATTGCTGCAGTATTAATATGGCTTTTAATTTCCGTAATGATAATCGAAACCGCGCACGCACAATCAAACCAGGATTCATCAATAAATAAAAAACTGTTTAATGAACTTATTCATAAAGACAGTGTCATTTTCAATGCAGCATTTAATACCTGTAACATAGCAGATATAGAAACTGTGCTGGATGAAAATTTTAAATTTTATCCGGATAATGGATCAGCAGTGTACAATTCATTTCAAGATCGTTTTGATTTTATAAATGGAATTAAAAAAAACTTCTGTGACAACAAAACTACCACTTCACAAAAAATGAGACGTGAAATTGATATGGCAAGTGTCCAGGTTTTGCCGCTTACTGATAATGAAGTTTTGCAAACAGGAACACAACGTTTTTACATGCTCAATACCGGCGAGCAGGATAAATTAGTTGAAGTTTCAAAATTTACCAGGACGTGGCAGAGAAAAAATGGCGGCTGGAAATTGTCAAAAGAGTTTGATGCATTTGCAAACACATATTCAAATCATCCACAGGATTCATTGTATTATATAATTCAACATCAAGACAGTTTATTATTCAATGCTTATAACACGCACGATCTTGCTAAAATAAAAACATATTTTACCGACGATCTTGAATTTTATCACGACAAAGGTGGCCTAACAAATTACGTGCAAAACATGCAATCATTCAAAGGCAATTTTGAAAAGAATAACGGGATCACGAGGTCGCTTGTGTCCGGAAGCCTCGAAGTTTATCCTGTAAAAGATTTCGGTGCTATGGAAATTGGCGAGCATAAATTTTGTCATGAAGAAAATGGAAAGCAAGATTGTGGCACATTCAAATTTGCTATGGTTTGGAAAAAAACAAATGAGGGATGGAAAATATCAAGAGTAATAAGTTATGGACATTAAAAGAATATAGCTGACCTGAAAAAGGAGAATAACAGTGAACCTTCAAGACCTGTTACAAACTTAGTTTGTGCAGGTCTTTTTGTTTTTTACTTTTGCTTCTTAATTTAATTTTTATGCCTTCATTTGATATCGTTAGCAAAGTAGATCAGCAAACATTAGATAATGTAGTCAATATTGTAAAAAAAGAAATTACCAACCGTTTCGATTTTAAAGATTCGCATGTACAGATTGAACTGAATAAAAAAGATTTTAAGATAGATATTGAAGCAGAAAGTGAAATGAAGATGAAACAGATCATGGATGTGATCATCAGCCGTTCAATAAAACAGGGATTGGATCCGCTGGCTTTTGACTTTTCCAAAGAAATTCATCCCAGGGGGAAAATTGTAAAAAAAGAAGTTCCGGTAAGAAACGGCTTAAAGCAGGAAGATGCAAAAAAAGTTGTCAAAACAATTAAGGATTCCGGGTTAAAAGTTCAGGCGCAAATTATGGATGATCTTGTGCGCGTAACAGGGAAAAAAATTGATGATTTGCAGAATGTTATTGCAAAATGCAAATCGGCCATAACAGATATACCATTACAATATTTAAATTTCAGGGATTGATTTTTAGCCTTGTAATCCATCTTTTTGTTATTAAAAAGAATGATATTTAATATTTGGAAAGAAAAGGCTGATAAGTTAATTTTGCACCTATTTCAAAAAAGTACGGCAAAATCCGTGCTGCCTAAAAAGTTGATAATTATGAAAAAAGGTCTCCATCCTGAAAATTACAGGTTCGTTGTGTTCAAAGACATGAGTAATGGCATAAGTTTTTTAAGCCGTTCCACGGCTGCTTCAAAAGAAAGCGTAAAATGGGAAGATGGCAAAGAATATCCTTTAATTAAACTGGAAATTTCAAATACATCGCATCCGTTTTTTACAGGTAAAAATATGCTGGTAGATACTGCCGGACGTATTGATAAATTCAATAAACGTTACGAAAAGAAAACAAAATAATTCCAATTGCTGTTTATTAATGAGCAGCATGCACGATTTGTTTTTCATGGCTATACTTTTCCCCTTGCCGGGTTGCCGGAAGGGGATTTTTCTTTATAGAAAATCATAGGTTTGCAGTAATCATTTATAGTTTTAAGTAATGAATGTAATAGTCCTCAATAACGAATCTGTAAAACAAAATTTATATCCCTTTTCTTTAACCCGTTCTGTCGCTGACATTCGCATCGGCATTTTTACATTGCGCGAAAAATGGAAATTATTTGGCTACGAAGCAGAAATTGATAATCGCGCTGAATCTTTGCCAGCCAACATCATTCCTTCTTACAAAATTTTAGATTACTTAGAAAAAAATAATTTCCAATCAATTCTTTCGTCAGCAAAAAAAATAGAATATCCCTGGGATATTTTTCGGCTTAATGCCGAAATGATAAGGCAGGATTTTTTCATCATTACTAAAGAAAAAAAATCTAACCCAATTTCTTCAACCAATAAATTAATTTCTCCTGGAAATATTTTTATTGAAGAAGGCGCTGTGATTGAGCATTGCATTTTAAATGCTTCAACCGGTCCGATTTATATTGGAAAGAATGCCGAGATCATGGAAGGCTCAATGATACGCGGACCATTTGCTTTGTGTAAAAACAGTGTGGTAAAAATGAGCTCAAAAATTTATGGCGGAACAACAATTGGAAAAAATTGTGTTGTTGGCGGTGAAATAAAAAATTCGATGATCAGTGACTATTCAAATAAATCTCATGATGGATACCTCGGCGATTCTGTCATTGGAGAATGGTGTAATCTTGGAGCCGGCACATCCAATTCGAATATTAAAAACACCGGGAATGACGTGATGGTTTGGGATAATTCTTCAAACCAATTTATTAATGCCGGATTAAAATGCGGGTTGATAATGGGGGATTATTCACGATGCGCAATCAACACTTCATTTAATACAGGCACAGTTGTCGGCGTTTGTTGCAATATTTTCGGAAACGGGCTAACGCCAAAGCATATCCGTAATTTTAGCTGGGGATTTGGAGAATCCATTTATGAATTTGAAAAAGCAATAAAGGGAATAGAGAATTGGAAGAAATTAAAAGATCAATCAATAACAGATATAGAAATACAAACTTTGAAACATATTTTTGAACAATCTAAATAAAATAATAAATGAGAAAACAAATTGCAGCTGCAAATTGGAAAATGAATCTTACTTATCCGCAGGCGGAAAACTTATTGACGGACATTTTAAATGCAAATATTGATCTGAAAGAAAATCAACAGGCGGTATTTGCCGTTCCTTCACCGTATTTGATAATGACAAATGAAGTTCTTGCAACAAAAGATAATTATTTTACTGCGGCACAAAATTGTTATAACAAAAAATCAGGCGCATTTACCGGGGAAATTTCTGCTGAAATACTACATTCTATTGACATCGAATATTGCGTTATCGGTCATAGTGAAAGAAGAGAATATTTTGGAGAAAATAATAAAATGCTTGCTGAAAAAATAGATCTATGTCTCGAATATGACATCACTCCTATATTTTGTTGCGGCGAACCATTATCAATCCGCGAAGCGAATGCACAAAATAGTTATGTTGAGACTCAATTAAAAGAATCATTATTTCATTTAGCTGCAGATCAACTGGAAAAAATTGTAATTGCATACGAACCAATCTGGGCAATTGGTACAGGCAAAACAGCAACAACAGCGCAGGCGCAGGAAATGCATGCCTATTTAAGGTCCGTATTAGCAAAACAATACGGCAAAAATGTTGCTGATTTAATTTCCATTTTATATGGAGGAAGCGTGAAGGCTGGAAATGCAAAAGAATTATTCAGTTGCGCAGATGTTGACGGTGGTTTGGTTGGCGGAGCATCTTTAATAGCAGCAGATTTTATACAAATAATTCAGTCGTTAAAGTAATTATTTGAAAAAGCAGTAATGAAAAAAATTCTCATCATTAAAACTGGTGCAGCGGGAGATGTAGTCAGAACAACAGTATTACTAAATGTGCTGCGTGGAAAAATAACATGGCTCATAGACGAGAAATATATAGATATCCTTCCACAAAATCATCCAAATCTTGAAAAAATAATTTCTCTTCAAAACGCAGAAGAATTATTAACTGAAGAATTTGATCTCACTATTTCCCTGGAAGAAGATTTGCAGTGCGCAATACTGGCAACTAAGATCATTTCTCCAAAAATAACAGGCGTTTATTTTGCTGATAATAATTTAAAATATACAGAAGATTCCGCTGGATGGTTTGATATGAGTTTGATATCTTCAAAAGGTTTTGAAATAGCAAATAAAATAAAATCGAGAAACACTTTATCGTTTCAGGATTTGTTATTTAAGATGGTTGGTTTATCATTTCATGGAGAACCATATCGTATTTATAAAGATGAAAATACTATTGCCCAGGAAAAATCGATCGGTATTGAAAAAAGAGCGGGAAACAGGTGGCCGAATAAATCCTGGAATGGATATGATCAATTAGCTAAAAATTTATCAAAGCAGGGATTTAAAATTAAAATATTTTCTGAGAGAAATTCTATTAAAGAATATCTCACTGACATCTTAGCCTGCAGTTACATAATTTCCGGAGACACGTTGGCGATGCACGTTGCGCTCGCATATAACAAACCCTGCATTGCTATTTTTAATTGCACGAGTCCTGATGAAATTTATGATTATGGAATTTTAAAAAAAATTATCAGTCCGCTGTTGAAAGAAGTATTTTATCAAACCAACTTTAGTGAGAAAGCAATAACCGCAATTAAAATTGAAGAAGTCGAAAATGCTTTCAAGGATTTATTACGTTGAAAACAAATCTTTATTTCTGGCCCTTACATTTTCGATAGTATAATTTTCAGAGTTTATGAGTGCTTTCTCCTTCAGCTCATCATACAATGAAGGGTCAGTAATAAATTTTTGCAGGTACTCAATAATGTCGTCTGCATCTTGATATTTAAATGAGCTTGAGTTGAGATAACTATCAAATTGCAATTGAGCAGGAACAATAAAAGGCTTTGCGTGTTTTATGATATCAAACAAATTCCCCGATGAAATAGTTGCTCCGTAAACCTCTGTTACATCATCCTGCAAAACAGTTTTTATCACAGACGGAATCCAGACAAAATGCACGTCGTTCATTACTCTGTCAAATTCTGGCTGATCAACAACATCACCATCATAAAATGTAAGGTTATCATGATTAAGGGAATATTTTTTGCAATTCGCAAGAACTTTTTTTCCTTCTTCACCATAATATCCACCAAGTAATGTAACTACAACCGGCAATTGAACCGCATTACATTTATCTAGAAGCTCAAACACCTGATTATAATCTCTTCTTCTCATGTCAATTGTTCCGGCAACAACAATTTTTATCTTTTCTTCGGCGGCAAACTCAGCAATTTTTATTTTTTCTTTTTCAAAAACAGCTCCCGG
>DATHPY010000010.1:0-8255 GCA_035483315.1 Puia sp.
ATCAGCGGCAAAACTTGCATTAATACAGTCAATAAATAATGAACAGCAGTTACGCAACCAATTATGCCAGCTTATAAATATTGTTCCGGATATTTTAATTTTAGACACAACTTATTTTGCTAATCAACCTGCTGATTTTAATACAAACTTTGCGGTTGCCAATAATCCGCAGGTGCAATTTTATAAAAGCAGGATTGATTACAGTTTCATCACAGAAAAATATTTGCAGAAAAGTATTAATCCCGGTTTAAATTTATTTGGAACCTTTCAGGGAAAAGGTTCCGGTTTTGATTACAACTACACGCCACTGTTAGATGCGAATTATTCGAAAAGCTATTTTGATGGAATTAACCCGTCGCGTTATAATTATTTAGTCGGAGTAGGAATTGGATGGAATATAATCAGTCCGTCGAAAATAAAACAACAGGTGCGCGCGCAACAATTTGTAACTGCTGCGTATCAAAATGAATATGATCTGATAAGCACACAATTAAAAGATCAATTATTATTGAGCGATCAGCAAATTGAAAATAGCATCAGCAGCATTAAAGAAGTTCCTGTTGAATACAAAGCCGCGTCTGACGCGTATTTGCAAAAAACAGTTTTGTACAAGAATGGATTGTCAAATATTGTTGATGTGCAACAGGCGTTATTTAATTTAAATCACGCGGAGACAGATATGAGTGTTGCATATATTAATATATGGCAGGCGTTGTTATTGAAAGCGGCGGCATCAGGAGATTTTGACTTATTTATGAAACAGGTTAGATGAGTAATAAGTTGTGATATAATTATTTCACTTTTAAAATAAAATTCCCCTTTAGGGGACAGGGGTATGGGTCTAATCAGAACAGCATTACGGAAACCAATTACCATTCTTGTTCTTGTAGCAGGATTATTTTTCTTTGGTATCAAAGCAGTGACGACAATCAAGATCGATATTTTCCCCGACATGAATTTGCCGGTGATTTATATTTCGCATCCTTATGGTGGTTTTACTCCGGATCAAATGGAATCTTACTTTGGAAAAAATTACGTGAGTCTTTTGCTGTTTGTATCCGGAGTAAAAAGTATTGAATCACAAAACATACAAGGACTAACTCTAATTAAAATTACTTTTTACGAAGGAACAAATATGGCGCAGGCCGCGGCAGAAGTGACATCGTACTCAAATCGTGCGCAGGCTTCATTTCCGCCAGGTTCGCAACCGCCATTTATTTTACGTTTTGATGCATCAACTTTGCCTGTTGGTCAGTTGGTATTAAGCAGCCCGATACGAAGTAATAATGAATTGCAGGATATGGCGAACGTATATATTCGTTCAAGTTTCACTTCTGTTCCCGGTTTGGTTTCTTCTGCTCCCTTTGGCGGTAATTCGCGAACTGTTGTAATAAAAGCTGATCCTGAATTATTACGCGCGCATAATTTAACTCCGGATCAATTGGTTGCTGCATTGCGCGTAAATAACCAGGCTACGCCTTCAGGAAATGTGCGCATCGGAAACTATAATTATTTCACACCTGCAAATATTACTATTCAGACGATAAAAGATTTTGAAAATATTCCGTTGTATTCAGGCGGCGTACAAAATCTTTATTTAAAAGATGTGGCGACTGTGGAAGATGGCGCCGATATTACCGCAGGTTATGCTTTGGTAAATGGAAAACGATCTGTGTATCTTCCCATAACAAAATCTGCATCTGCATCTACGTGGGAAGTAGTGAAAAATCTGAAAGCTGCACTGCCTCGATTTCAAAGTACGTTGCCGGAAGACGTAAAACTTTCTTTCAATTTCGATCAATCTGTTTATGTTATTAACTCCGTAAAAAGTTTATTGAGTGAAGGCGCGATCGGTGCTATTCTAACGGGGCTGATGGTATTATTATTTTTAGGAGATGCGCGTGGCGCATTAATTGTAATTCTTACAATTCCCACCTGTATCATCTCCGCAATTTTATTTCTTTCATTATTTCATCAAACCATAAATATTATGACGCTGAGCGGACTTGCGCTCGCCATTGGTATTTTAGTTGATGAAAGTACAGTTACCATTGAAAATATTCACCAGCATATGGATATGGGCAAACCAAAAGCGCTCGCGGTTTGGGATGCTTGTAAAGAAATTGCATTTTCAAAATTGCTCATTTTGTTTTGTATTCTCGCTGTGTTCGCTCCAGCGTTTAGTATGAATGGAATTCCCGGTTCATTATTTCTTCCGCTTGCATTGGCGATCGCGTTTGCCATGATCACTTCCTACACAATGGCGCAAACGTTGGTGCCGGTTCTTGCCAATTGGTTAATGAAAGAAGAACATGGCAATGGAAAAAATAAAAAAACCGACGAACAAATTTTTAAAGATTCTCACATCTCTCCAACTTCAGAAACCGACACGTTCGCGCAACGGGAATTATTTATTGAAGAAGAAGCAAAAAAGAAAACAGGTTTTTTTGATAAGATAAGATCGCGATCCAATAAATTTTTAGTAAGAATGATGCCTTTTCGTGCACCAATAGTTTTATTATATATTATCGGTTCGTTGGTAATTGTTTTTTTCCTGGTTAAGAATATTGGGAGAGATGTTTTGCCAAAATCGAATGCCGGACAATTCCAGGTAAGATTACATGCGCCCGATGGAACACGTATTGAGCAAACTGAATTAATAACGTTGAAAGCAATTGATGTGCTTAATGGTTTGGTCGGCAAAAAAAATGTAGAGATCACTTCGGCGATGGTTGGCATGCACGGTTCCCAATTTTCAACAAGTCCTATTTATCTTTTTATGCCGGGCTCGGAAGAAGCCGTTCTGCAAATGGCTTTGAAAGAAGATTACAAAACTAACATGGATGATCTGAAAGACGGGTTCAGAAAAAAAATGAAAGAAGTTTTGCCAGATGTTCATTTATCTTTCGAACCAATAGAACTCACGGATAAAATTTTAAGCCAGGGTTCGCCAACGCCAATCGAAATAAAAATTCTCAGTAAGAATAAACCGCAAAATGAAGAATACGCTTACAAAGTAATAGATGCATTAAAACGTATTCCCTATTTGCGCGACGTGCAGATTCGGCAGGCAATAAAATATCCGGCAATTAATATTGATATTGACAGAATAAAAGCTGCGCAAGTCGGCGTAACACCCGATGAAATTTCACGTTCATTAACCGCAGCAACTTCTTCGTCACGGTTTACGGAAAAAAATAGTTGGATAGATCTAAAACAAAACCTAAGTTATTTTGTGCAGGTTCAGGTTCCGGAAAATAAAATGACAAGTGTTAGTGATATTGGTGAAACGCCCATCCTGTCTAACTCTTCACGACCTGTATTAAGTGACGTGGCAACCATAACGCAAACCACAATGTATGGAGAGGATGATGATATCGGCGCTACTCCAACATTATCCGTAACTGCAAATCTTTATAAAAAAGATTTGGGAACTGCAACGACTGACGTTAATGAAGCAATTAAAAAAATTGGAACACTTCCACGCGGATTATTTATTGAAACAAGAGGATTAAGTCCTGTGCTCACAGATACTTTGGATAATCTTCAATCGGGATTGTTAGTTGCAGTGATCGTAATTTTTTTGATGCTTGCTGCAAATTTTCAATCGTTCAAAGTTTCTCTTGTTGTGTTGTGCACAGCGCCGGCAGTGTTGGTCGGCTCATTAATTTTATTATTGCTTACTAATTCTACACTCAATTTGCAATCATATATGGGCATAATTATGTCTGTTGGCGTTTCCATTTCCAACGCAGTTTTATTGGTGACGAATGCGGAACATTTCAGAATTCAAAATGGCGGCGATGCAATGAAAGCTGCGACAGACGCCGCTGCCGTGCGTATGCGGCCAATATTAATGACGAGTATTGCGATGGTTGTTGGAATGATCCCGATGGCATCTGGTTTCGGTGAAGCCGGCGACCAGGCTGCACCATTGGGCCGCGCAGTTATTGGTGGATTGATCGCTTCTACATTTGCAGCTTTGTTTATGCTGCCATTGGTTTTTACCTGGGTACAAAAGAAAACAACAATAGATTCTGTTTCGCTTGATCCGGAAGACAAACTAAGTAAACATTATATTCCATCTTTGTATGAACAAAAAAAATAGAAAGAATTTTATCGTGAAACGTAAAACGATAGATGCGAGAACTTTTTCGTTTCACCATTCACCATTCACATTTCACGTTTCACGATTCATGATTTCCTGCTTGCTGATCAGTGCATCATTTTTTTTCAACGCCTGCTCATCATCTTCTTCAAAAAATGATAATGATGAAAAGAAAGATGATGTCTCAACATTAGAAACTTTTTCTTTACAAAAAGGAAAACTCACTTCAACATTACAAACGCCGGGAGAATTAACCGCATTTCAACAAGTGGATATTTATGCGAAAGTGAACAGCTTTGTAAAAAAACTTTTTGTTGATGTCGGGTCAGAAGTGAAAGAAGGACAAATGTTGGCAGAATTAGAAGCGCCGGAAATAACATCTCAACTTTCTGCAGCGGAATCAAAATTAAAATCGCAGGAAGCAGTTTTTATTTCAAGCAAAGCAACGTACAACCGTTTATTGGAAACAAGCAAAACACCGGGCACTATTGCGCAAAATGATCTTGACATGGCAGTTGCAAAAAAAAACTCCGACTCCGCATTACTCGAATCTGCAAAAGCTGATTACAAGGAAATTTCAGAGACAAAAAATTATCTTGAGATACGCGCACCTTTTTCGGGAGTTATCAGCGCGCGAAATATAAATCCCGGCGCGTATGTTGGTCCTTCGGGGAAAGGTTCTGATCTTCCCATGTTTGTTTTGCAGGAGCAAAGAAAATTGCGTCTCGTGATCTCTGTCCCCGAAGCGTACACAGATTTTATTAATAGAAAAGGAGAAGTGCAGTTTGAAGTGAACGCATTACCAAATCAAATATTTACAGCAAAAGTTGCGCGGCTTGCCGGTGCGGTGGGTGATAGACTCCGTTCGGAAAGAGTGGAGATGGATGTGATGAATAACAATAATAAATTATTGCCTGGGATGGCTGCAGAAGTAACAGTTCCGCTGCCTGCAATGGACAGCAGTTTTGTTGTTCCAAAAACTGCGGTGGTAAATTCAACCGTAAAACCATTTGTGATTCGTGTTGTAAATAATAAAGCGCAATGGGTTAATGTGGAGATCGGAAGAACTGCGGATGATAAAGAAGAAATTTATGGAAAGCTTACTGCCGGCGACCAGTTAGTAAAAATCCCAACTGAAGAAATAAGAGATGGAGCGGATGTAAAAACTACTTCGAAGAATTAAATTTTTCACGCAGAGGCACAGAGCACACAGAGAAATTTTATGTTCAACCTCAGCGAACTCAGCGTCTCTGCGTGAGATATCCTATTTTGCAGAAATTTTTTTTCATGCCAGATGAAATTCATTACAGCGATTATTTGCAGTTAGATAAAATTCTCAACTCGCAATTTCCCGAAAGCGAAAAATTAAAACAACCTGCGCACGATGAAATGTTGTTTATCGTCATTCACCAAACGTATGAACTTTGGTTTAAGCAATTATTATTTGAAGTGAATTCCGTTTGTAAAATAATGAAAAAACCTTCGCTCAATGATAATTCGCCGGAATTGCAAATTGTTGTTCATCGTTTATCTCGTTGTGTTACCATTTTAAAATTACTCGTTCATCAAATTGATGTGATGGAAACGATGAACCCGATGGACTTTTTAGATTTTCGCGATATGCTCCGTCCCGCGTCCGGATTTCAAAGCTGGCAGTTTAAAACGCTGGAAGCATTGCTGGGATTGAAATATGAAAATAGATTTGGACAAAATTATTATGTCTCGCAATTGCGGAAAGAAGAAATTGATATCGTAAAAAAAACAGAGCAAGAAAGATCTTTGCTGCAATTAATAAATGAATGGCTTGAGCGAATGCCTTTTTTTAATGAGGAAGAAAACTGGAAAAATTTCGTACACAATAAAGATGAAAAAAATCTTCATCCATTCTGGACTGAATACAGAAAACGTTATGAAGAAAGCTTAGCGCAGGTCGAAAAACAAAACCTGGATTTTTTTGACAATATCTTTTTTAATGTCGGACAGCAATCATCGGACAACGAACAACGCTCCTTATCAACCACCGCAAACCGCTCCGCATTATTCATCATGTTGTATCGTGGTTATCCTGTTTTGCAATTGCCATATCAATTATTAAATCAGTTACTGGAAATTGATGAGCAACTAAGCACCTGGCGTTATCGGCACATGAGCATGGTGCATCGCACAATAGGAACAAGAATTGGAACTGGCGGAAGTTCGGGGAAAGATTATTTACAATCTGCATTGAACAATCATTATATTTTTAAAGAGATCGCACAGCTTACGAGTTTTTTAATTGAGAGAAAAAAATTACCGGAACTCAGTAAAGAAATGGAAAGAAGATTAGGATTCGTGAGTTGAAAAAAAATTTCTCGCAAAGCCGCGAAGGCGCTACGTTGCGTCTCTGCGCCTTTGCGAGAAATACTCCTAAAAAAATCTCGCTTCTCCGCTAATTTTTCTATATGGCATAGAAAAAAAATTGTCCACATTTTTGTTGAAATCATCTTTGTAAACGATCGGCGTGCTGTGACCGGAGTTTGGCAATATCCACAGATCTGCGTTTGGAATATTTTGATAAATTAAAAATGTGTGCGATGGTTTAATAACGTCATGATCGCCGCCGATAACAAGCGTTGGGATCTTGATATTATTCAGATCAGTTGTTGGAATATGCGGTTGCTCAACCAATAACCGCAACAATTTGAATTGCGCTTTTTCAGGTGCAGATAACGTGGTTTTATTCTTTAAGCTTTTGTAATACGGATTTACCATATCCCAAACTTCCTGCGGAACAGCCGTTGTATCTGGAACAAGATTTGCGCCGGTGACAGCGAGTTTTTTTACTTTTTCCGGATGACGAATAGCGAGTAACAAACCTTCAATACCGCCATCGCTCCAGCCAATTACAAAAGCAGAATCAATCTTCATTGAGGTTAATAACACGGCATAATCATCAGCCATCATTTCATAAGAAAGTGAATCGCCGGTATCTGTTGATTTACCTTGCGCGCGGCTGTCGGCAATGATCACTTTATATTTTTGCGAGAAATAAGGGATCTGGTAAACGAAATTATTTATTGAGCCGCCATTGCCGTGAATGATCAATACAGGCTGACCATCACCGTAAGTTTCGCAATACATTTTGAAACCGCGGATATCATAATATTTTCCAGCAGCCGGGTTGTTGCCATAAGGAACTTTGCCATTTTTTATTTGATTATTGAAATCGTCTTCAATTTTTTTCATGTCTTGCGAAGATGCAACAGCAGTAAAAAGCTGTATGAAAACTATTAGGCAGATGATGTTTCTCATGATAGTGCATTGGGTTAGTACAAACTTAGATAAAAGAAATTAATTCTGTTATGCCATATTCCACAATACAATACAAAGGTTTTCCGTTTATGAAACAATTCAAAAAGGCTTTAACAGCGAATTGGCTTTCATTCTCAGAAACAGGATTAATTACATTGTTGATTGTTCACTTTGTTTATTCGAATTATTTGCATCAATTTTGCTGACATTATTGCTGAAACTAAAAAAGGAACTTTTCTAAATGGGCTTATTTAACTTCCTCACACAAGAAATCGCAATGGATTTGGGTACTGCTAACACCCTTATCATACATAATGACGAGATTGTTGTGAATGAACCGAGTATCGTGGCTCTCGACCGTAATAATCCAAAAAATGTATTGGCAGTTGGCAAGCGCGCATTGATGATGCACGAAAAAACGCATGAAAGCATCCGAACGGTTCGACCGTTGAAAGATGGGGTAATTGCCGACTTTAACGCTGCCGAATTAATGATAAGGGAAATGATCAAAATGATCTACCCCAAAAAACCGCTTTTCCCTCCGAGCTGGAGAATGATGATATGTATTCCTTCAAGCATTACTGAAGTTGAAAAACGTGCCGTTCGTGATAGTGCCGAACAAGCCGGGGCAAAAGAAGTTTATCTTATTCATGAACCGATGGCTGCCGCTTTAGGAATTGGAATTGACGTGGAAGAGCCGGTTGG
The DNA here is from genome assembly GCA_035483315.1 of Puia sp. Classification (GTDB taxonomy): domain Bacteria; phylum Bacteroidota; class Bacteroidia; order Chitinophagales; family Chitinophagaceae; genus Puia. The sequence continues at coordinate 8,105 of DATHPY010000010.1, forward strand.
AAATATGATCATTGATATTGGCGGTGGAACGACTGGCATTACGGTGATAGCACTAGCAGGTATTGTGTGTGACCAATCTATCCGTATTGCAGGTGATGAGTTCACAGCAGATATTATGGAAGCTTTGCGCCGTTATCATAGTTTACTGATT
>DATHPY010000011.1:0-2532 GCA_035483315.1 Puia sp.
ATGCATAACCGCGCTGCAAACGAAACTTACTCGTTAACCGCTTTAGGATATTGGGTTACTGACCTAACGCTTAACTATACACGGAAAAAATACGAAGTAGGTATTGCCGTCGAAAACCTGTTTAATGTAACATGGAATGAATCGCAGTTTGAATATACATCGAGATTAAGAAATGAAACGCAACCAGTCGATGAAGTGAGCTATACGCCTGGTACGCCATTTTTTGTGAAAATAAAATTTTCAGTTTTTTTCTAAAACCATTTTTACAATTTGCCGGTCGGCGGCCGGCAAAGGCGGAGAGCCGCTGTTGGTCGCCGACCAACAGCAATAGAAATAAAAATATGCACAACAGTTATAAAAATAAAATACAGCTGCATTTAAAATTCGCCATCCTGACTTTCTTTGCTTTAGTCATTTCGCAATTTGCATCAGCGCACGTAATTGTTGGTGAGTTGGAGAAAATGTCGAAAACAGATGCGGCAATTATTTATTTAGAAATAGGTTATCAGCATATTCTTCCGCAAGGTTTTGATCACATTCTTTTTGTGCTGAGTTTATTTTTATTAAGCCCAAAATTAAAACCGGTTTTATTCCAGGCAACAGCTTTTACCGTTGCGCATTCTGTCACACTTGGTCTGGCAATGTATCACGTCATCACTCCGCCAACACAAATTATTGAACCGTTAATTGCGATTTCCATTGTTTATGTTGCGCTCGAAAATATTTTTTCTCCTAAATTAAAAGCGTCTCGCATCGGAGTTGTTTTTTTATTCGGACTTGTTCACGGAATGGGATTTGCGGGCGCGCTTGGCCAGTTGGGGTTGCCGCAAAGTCATTATTTACTGGCGCTGGTAATGTTTAATATCGGTGTTGAATTGGGGCAGATCACCGTAATTCTTCTTGCGTTTTTCTTATTTGCAAAATGGTTTGGCAAAAAACCTTATTACAGAAAGTTCATTGTAATTCCGTTTTCAATTATCATTGCATTAATTGCCAGTTACTGGACGATACAAAGAATATTTTTTAGTTGAACGTGCATTTGCCACCAAGGCACAGAAACTCAAATAAACACAACGAAAACTTCGTGCTGCTTCGTGTCTTAGTGACAATAAAAAATAGAATGCAGATCTGTTATAATAGTCATGATTCAAATAAGATTCAATCACATCTTATCATAATCATCATAATAAATCTGCGTTCTATCCTGAATCAGAAATCTAATCTTTTTTCGATAAATTTTACAACAGAAGGATCGAGGTCGTATTTATTTTTATACGCAGCTTTAAAAAATTCGATGGCGTTATATTTTTTATCCAATCCATCCATAAGCAATCCCATCAAATAAAGTTCAGGTCCTTCCAATGGTTTGCCGGAAACATGATCTTCAAAAATTTTATACGCTTCATCTTTTTTATTATTTGCAAACAGCGCATAAGCATACCAGGAATATGTTTGTGGCGTTGCGCGGTTATTCAATTCGTCTTTTGCCATTATTTCCGCTTGCCTGGGGTTTTGCAAAACCCCTGTGTACAACTGAAGCAAATATTTATTATACATTCTTCCATAAATTGTGTCAGTAGCTTTTTGTTCAAACGCTTTTGCGTATTGCAAATACGTTGTTGAATCATTCATTGCGGCTGCCATCTGCGTCAACTTAAATAAGGCATCCAGTAATTTATTTTTAGATTGTACAAACTCAAAGATCTTTTTCGCGAGAGAATCATTATTATCATGAACCAATGCAATCCAACCTAATCCGAGCAGGCTATGAAAATCTGCGCTGTTTGAACGAATGCATTGAACATAGAGATCATTCGCCTGTTGCAGATCACCTGCATGAATATAAAGATCTGCAACATTGCCCAATGCAACTCCTTTTAAAAAAGCACTGCTTTCTGCAAACTCCGCAGCTTTTAACATTGAATTTATTGAGCTATCTAACTGACCTTCCAAATGTTCAATTTTTGATTTGCGGTATAAATAACTGTAATCATTGGGAGAAATGATTGCATTTAATTCGGTTTTCGCTTCTGTATATTTTCCCAGTTCAAAATCAATATCGAAAGATGCGGTATGAGAGTCGTAAGGTTTTATGCCGAGTTGTTTTGCTTTTTGCAAAAAACTATCAGCAACCATAAATTGATGTTCTGTTATGCAATGAGTTGCCAGCGCCATCTGTACAGAAGCTTCTTTAAAATTATAATCGTGATTTATTTTTTCCAGAACGCTGTCTGCACATTTCATATCATTTATATCGCCAAAAAAACGAAACCGCATAGCTAAAGACGCAGCATACCTGGATTCGTTCACAAAGCCGGGCAATGCAGGGTTGATCCTTCCTTTCCAAAATTGCATTTCATTTTCATTGTTTTTTACCAATTTGGAAGGACTGTAATTTGTGATGAGGCTATCGATAAAATTACTGCTTACAATATTTTTTTGTTTGTTGGAACAGGAGCTGAAAAAGCCGAGCAATAATAAGGCTGAAAGTATTTTTTTCAAACAGATTGTTTTACATTCAACTTACGAAAA
>DATHPY010000012.1:0-6130 GCA_035483315.1 Puia sp.
TTTCGGTCCTTTAAGATTAATACAGGATTCAATGGAAAGCGGTGATATGGAAGAAGCGGAAAGAATTTTGAACACCGTTCGTTACCCGGGCTTATTATATAAGCCGATCCGTTCTGTTTATTATACATTGAAAGGAAACCTAGCGATGATGAAACAGGATTTTGACGGCGCTCAATTGAATATGAAGAAGGGACTTGATCTTGGTATGCCGATGAAAGAAGCCGAGGGCGCGAGTTTACTGCAAATGGGAATGTTGCAGATGCAAAAAAATGATCTGCGGCAGAGTGAAAGTTATATTCGCCAGGCAATACGAAAAGGTTTGCCCGATAAAGAAAACCAGGCTACTGCATATTTACAGCTTTGCTCAATCATGATGACGAAAAGGGAATTCAGAGCGGCGAAAGAATTTTTTAGAAAAGCAAAAGCGCTAAAACCCACCACGCCTCAAATTGTTGACCAGCTAAAGCAGATCGAAAAATATATTTCAAGGATGCCCGGTTAAAAAGTTTCTATTAAATTCTATCCAGCTAATTCTCCGCTGAGTTGAACAATACAAATATTAATTGTGTGATTAATTTTTTCAGCTAATTCAGGAAGTATTTCAACAGAAACTTGCTGTTTCGCGTTTGTCTCCATGGTGCGAATATCCTGCTGAATAGATTTTATTGCCATCGAATCAATGGTTGATTTTAATTTGTGTGCTATTTTTGTAACCTGCGCCCAATCTTTCGATGCACATGCATTCTTCAATAAGATCACATCTTTCGGAATTGTATCAATAAACAACAGAATCATTTTCTTAATAAATTCTTTACTGCCGCCCGATACTGCTTCTACCATTGCCAAACTGTACAATTTTTCTTCGGCAACTGAATTATTTTTTGAACCCTGGTTATTGAGTAATGTTGTTTCCATAGTTGGTTTGTAAAACGGATTATTTAATATTCAACTCTCCCATTTGTACCATTCTGTAAATAGTGGATTTTCCAATGTCTAATTTTTTTGCCACGAGCAAAACATCTTTGTCATATTTATCGAGATAATGTTGTATCACCTGCGTTTCAAATTCTTTCAAAGTAATTTCTTTACCCAACAGATCCGCAATGCTTGACGTAGTATTAAAAGTGATGTGTTCCGGGAGGATCAATTCATCATCTGCCATAACAACTGCCAATTCCATAACAGATTTTAATTCGCGCACATTTCCCGGGAAAGAATACTGCAGCAATTTTTGTTGTGTTTCCGGCGAAATTGTTTTTCTCGGAAGCTTATTTTCTTTACAAAAATTATCAGTGAAAGTTTTCGCTAAAATGCAAATGTCATTGTCGCGCTCGCGCAATGGCGGAATATTAACGGGCATACCAATCAAGCGATAATACAGGTCTTCCCTGAAATTTTTATTCTTTACTTCTTCCATTAAATTTTTATGCGTGGCAACAATAATGCGCACATCAATTTTCACTGTGCCGTTTCCACCAACGCGCGTAATTTCTTTTTCCTGCAATACACGCAATAATTTTGCCTGGAGGTTGATATCAAGTTCACCGATCTCATCAAGAAATAATGTGCCTTTATCTGCTTCTTCAAATTTTCCGATGCGTCGTGTAATTGCTCCGGTAAATGCGCCTTTTTCGTGCCCGAATAATTCACTCTCGATCAGATCTTTTGGAATTGCCGCAACATTCACGGTAACAAAAGGTAATTTCTGTCGCGGTGAATTATAATGAATGGCTTTCGCGACCATTTCTTTTCCGGAACCGGTTTCTCCGGTAATTGAAACAGTAATATTTGTGTTAACAGCTTTCTCGATCAACGCAAAAACTTTTTTTATCGCTTCACTTTTGCCAATGATCATTTCAGAAAAATCGTATTTGCGGCCAACCTGTGTTTTTAGTGTTTCCACTTCCTGTTTCAAATCGCTTATCTCGCGCAAATGCAAAATGCTGTTCCATAAACGATCTTTGGTGTCATCATCTTTAACGATATAATCGAACGCGCCATTTTTTAAAAGATTGATCGCCGTGGCAACATCTTCCTGTCCGGAAATAATAATAACGCGAACCTCAGGATTGGTCTCCTTAATTTTTCGCAACACTTCCGCGCCGTCGCAATCAGGAAGAGAATAATCGAGCGTTACCACATCTGGTTTATTATGCAACTCTGCAAAAAAATCGCCGGGAGTCTCGAAGCGCTTAACCTCGTATTCAGGATTAAGAGAAAGATAATGCTGTAGCATAGAACCGTACCAGGTATCGTCTTCTATAATGTAAACTTTAAAGGTCTGATTTTTCATGGTTGGATTAAATATTGGGTAATCTATAACGTAAAAAGTGAGAAATTATTCCCGTAAACAGAAAATTTCCAGATTTTATATTTTTATGAAAATCAACGCAAAAACAATTAGTTACCTTTGAATTATGTCAATTAATAGGGAAAAAGCAAATCAAAAATTTAAGGAAGAATATGAAAAATTGAATGAACGCCAGAAACTTGCTGTTGATACAATTGAAGGTCCTGTGATGGTTATTGCCGGACCGGGAACCGGAAAAACGCAAATTCTTGCGGCAAGAATTGGAAAAATTTTATTAGAAACTGACGTGATTCCCGAAAATATTTTATGTCTTACTTACACCGATGCCGGCGCAGTTGCTATGCGAAAAAGACTTTTAAATTTTATCGGCCCGGATGCATACAAAGTCAACATCTTTACTTTTCATGCATTTTGCAACGACATCATCCAAGAAAATTTATCGTTGTTTGAAAAAAATATTTTAGATCCGATCTCTGAATTGGAAAGAATTGAATTATTCAAGAAGTTAATTGACGCATTTCCAAAAAATCATTTATTAAAGCGTTATCGCGGCGATGTTTATTATGAAGTTGGAAATCTGAAAAATCTTTTTTCATTAATGAAGCGTGAAGGGTTAACAAAAGAATTCATCAACGAAAAAATAAACGATTACATTAAAAGTCTTCCATTGCGGGGTGAATATGTTGCCAAACGTGCAACCAAAGAATTTAAGAAAGGCGATGTAAGAACAGACAAGATCGAAGAAGAAACAGAAAAAATGGAAAAACTCCGCACTGCTGTAAATGAGTTTGATAATTTTCAGCAGCTGATGAGGAAAAAAGATCGGTATGATTTTGACGACATGATAAATTGGGTGTTAAAAGCTTTTACAGAAAATAAACAATTACTCGCCAATTACCAGGAACGTTACCAATATATTTTGGTTGATGAATACCAGGATACAAGCGGAACGCAAAATAAGTTAGTTGAATTATTAATTAATTATTGGGATAGGCCGAATGTGTTTGTTGTTGGCGATGATGACCAAAGTATTTTTCGTTTCCAGGGCGCGAACGTGGAGAACATGGAAGCGTTCATGAAAATTTATTCCGACTTGCTGACGATCGTGCTGGAAAATAATTATCGCTCCACCCAACCCATTCTTGATATTTCAAAGTCGCTTATTGAAAAAAATGATTCCCGGCTTATTAAAACAAATCCTTCATTAAATCTTACTAAAGATCTTATTTCATCCAATAAACTTGTAAGTCATTTAACGCATGCGCCGGTTATTCGTGAATATGAAAGTCAACGGCAGGAAATGGTTGATATTGCCATGCAGGTTGAAACCCTTATCAGCAGCGGCGTTCAGCCGGGAAGGATCGCTGTTATTTATAAGGAAAACAAGTATGGCGAAGAACTTGCAAAATTTATTTCTTTAAAAAAAATGCCTGTTTTCAGCAAACGCAGCGTGAATTTATTTGAGTTACCGTTAGCGCAAAAGATCATTTTAATATTAAGATACCTGGCAGCCGAACACGATATACCTTATGGTGGCGATGAAATGCTTTTTGAAATTTTGCATTTTGATTTTTATAAAATCCCACCGATAGAAATTGCAAAGCTCTCGATCGAAGTTGCGGAGAAACAATTTTCGGCAAACAAAACTTCAATAAGAAGATTGTTGAACGAAAAAGCAAATGCTCCTGCAAAAGATCTTTTTGATGTTAGCATTCCTCAATCATTAAAAAATACCAACAAAGTTTTTGAGCAACTGATCGCTGATGTTCCGAATGTGACCATTCAAACTCTATTGGAAAATATTGTGCGCACCGGCGGCGTATTGAATTATATTATGCAAAGCCCGGAAAAGATCTGGTTACTACAAGTGTTAACCGCGTTATTCGATTTTGTAAAAGAAGAAACGCGACGTAACCCATTTCTTACATTAAAAGATCTGATAGCAGTTATCGAACTAATGGAAAAAAATGATATCCCAATTCCGTTAGTACAAATTTCCGGCAGCGACAAAGGCGTGAACCTGTTGACAGCACATGGTTCCAAGGGATTGGAATTTGAATATGTTTTTTTTGCAGGTTGCAGTGCATCTTTCTGGGAGAAAAAAAGAATGCCTTTTTCAGGTTACAAAATGCCGGACACTATTTTTTCTTCCCAAGCAAAATCAAGTGAAGAAGAAGAATTGCGACGGTTATTTTACGTTGCACTTACCCGCGCTGAAAAATATTTATTCATTTCGTATGCGCGATTCAATAACGCAAATAAAGAATTAGAGCCTTCTATGTTTATTGCGGAAATTTTAGACAAACAAGATCTGCCAATTGAAAAACGTAGTATCAATACTGAAACATTAATGGAATTTGAATCATTACAGTTCTCCGAAACTGCTCCCGAAATTGAAAAGATAGAAGAAGATTTCATTTCTCATATCATAGAAAAATTTGTACTTAGCGTTACCGCGTTGAATAATTATCTCAATTGTCCGCTGGAATTTTATTTCAAAAATCTTATCCGCATTCCTTCACCAAAAAATGAAGCTTCGGAATTTGGATCATCTATTCATTTTGCTTTGCAAAAAATGTATGAGAAAATGAAAACAGATCCGCAACAGCAATTTCCATCAAAAGAAAATGTGCTCCAGGATTTTAACTGGTACATGCATCGTCATCGAGAAAGTTTTACGCGCGAAGCGTTTGACCGCAGAATTGAATATGGTTTTGAAGTGCTCGCAAATTATTATGACAAGTATATTAATAGCTGGAATAAAATTGCTGTTGCAGAAATAAATATCCGCAACGTAGTAATAAAAGGTGTGCCGATAAAGGGGAAGCTGGATAAATTGGAATTCACAGGCAAAGACGTAAATGTCGTTGATTATAAAACCGGCGATATTGAAAAAGCGCTACCGAAATTAAGATCGCCAAATGATAAAGAACCAAATGGTGGTGATTATTGGCGACAAGCTGTGTTTTACAAAATATTAATAGATAATTATAAAAAAGACTGGAGAGTTATCAGCACAGAATTTGATTTTATAGAACCCGACAAAAAGAAAAATTACCGGAAAGAAAAAGTGATCATTTCTGCGCCCGATATTGAAACCGTTACGCAACAAATAGTTGATACCTGGCAAAAAATTCAAAACCGCGAATTTTACACCGGTTGCGGAAAATCCGATTGTCATTGGTGTAATTTTGTTAAAACAAATAACATGGCAGTTGCCTTGCACGAGTTGAATGAAGAAGAACCTGAAGAGATTTAAACTATTTTTTGCAATATACTTTTACCTGTTGCATTTAAACCGCTTAAGTTTGCACCTCAATAAGATTGAATGAAAGCTGTAAAGGCAATTTTTTATTTTTTACTTTTAATTTCGTTTGCCAGCATTTATACAACAACGAACTCGGGTTGTGCAATGATATTACCGCCAACCGGCGGACCAAAAGATACTTTACCTCCGGTGTTGATGTCTGCGGTTCCAAAAAAATTTTTATTGAATTTTAAAACCAATCAAATTATTTTCACTTTTGACGAATATGTAAATGTTGATAAAATTCAGGAGAACCTGATAGTTTCACCAACTCCAAAAATTAACCCGATAGTAACGAATAAATTGAAAACAGTTACCGTAAAACTGAAAGACACTTTACTGGCTAACACAACTTACCAGTTAAGTTTCGGAAATGCCATCAGGGATGTAAATGAAAATAATATCCTAAAAAATTTTACTTATGTTTTTTCAACCGGATCCTATCTTGATTCGCTGCAGTTTTCAGGAAAAGTTATTGTTGCAAAAACAGGAAAGGTTGACAGCACGCTGCT
>DATHPY010000013.1:0-2536 GCA_035483315.1 Puia sp.
TATCCATGCGCTCTTTCACGATGCTGCCCGATTGGTCCGGAATTCCTCATCAATTTTTCAAAAATGTCTGCCATATTATTTAATTATTAAGGATTCAAAAATTGCCGCAAAGGTAAAGCATTTGAGTAAAGTTATCAAGAGCGAGGAAGAACCGGTTTATGATTATTATAGACGGATGAATGATACAACCGCCGACTGTCAACAGACGACGGATAAAACATACATTTGTTCAAAATTATTCTTATGCGGATTCGTGGCTTATTATTTTTTTCTTTTTTTGTTTTGAATTTATTTGTTTCTGCGCAAAATACAAATGGATCGTCAACTGTTGATCGTCCAAAATTGGTTGTGGGAATTGTTGTTGATCAGATGCGTTGGGATTATTTGTACCGTTATTATGATCGTTACGGCAATGATGGTTTTAAAAGATTATTGAATGAAGGATTTTCGTGCGAAAATGTTTTAATAAATTATTTACCATCCTACACTGCTGTTGGTCACAGTTGCATTTTTACGGGATCAGTGCCTGCAATAAATGGAATTACCGGAAATGATTGGTTTGAACAACTCAGCGGAAAGCACATGTATTGCACGGCAGACAGCACGGTAACGAGCGTAGGAAATGAATCGGAAGATGGAAAAATGTCTCCGCGAAATTTATTGGTGTCGACAGTAACAGATGAATTGCGTCTGGCAACAAATTTTCAATCGAAAGTTGTTGGTGTTTCTTTGAAAGACAGAGCGGCGATCCTTCCAGCAGGACATACAGCCAACGCGGCTTTTTGGCTCGATGATGCATCAGGACATTTTATTTCCAGTTCTTATTACATGCAAAAACTTCCGGATTGGGTTAATAAATTCAACAACAGTAATGCCATTGAAAAATTAATAGCGAATGGATGGAATACATTAAACCCGATCAACTCTTATATAGAAAGCGACAGCGACGCGGAATTTTATGAAGGAAAATTTCCCGGAGAAACGGCATCTGTTTTTCCGCATAAAATAAATGAAGTGTATCAAAAAAGCAAAGGCAGTTTTCGTTCAACGCCATTTGGAAATTCACTTACATTAAATTTTGCGGAAGCTGCCGTCGAAGGGTTTCAATTGGGAAAAGGAACCGCAACAGATTTTCTTACCATCAATTGCGCTTCGACGGATTATGTCGGCCACATGTTCGGACCAAATTCAATTGAGATCGAAGACACCTATTTAAGACTTGATAAAGCGCTCGCAGATTTTTTTCATTTTCTTGATGAAAAAGTTGGCAAAGGTCAGTACACTGTTTTTCTCAGTGCAGATCACGGCGCGGCACACGCCATTGATTATATGAAGAAGCATGAATTACCTGCGGATTTTTGGTACGATAAACCATTGGTAGATTCGCTGAATAAAATTTTGTTTGAAAAATTCCAGGTAGAAAAATTGGTGAGAACGATCATGAATTACCAGGTTGTTTTTGATTTGAATAAAATTGATCAGCAGCATCTGGATATTGATGCCATCAAAAAAACGGTCGTGGAATATTTACAAAAATTACCGGAAGTTGCTTATGCAGTGGACGTGGCAAAAATTGGCGAACTGCCAATTCCCGAACCATTAAAAACGATGATCACTAACGGTTATAATTTCAAACGCAGCGGACCTATACAAATTATTTTAAATCCGGGTTGGTTTGAAATGTATAGCAAAACCGGAACGACGCATGGAACATGGAATCCTTACGACACACACATTCCATTATTATTTATGGGTTGGGGAATTCATCACGGCAGTACAAACATCACACATAACATGACAGATATTGCACCAACAATTTCCGCAATACTGCACATTCAAATGCCAAACGGATGCATTGGCAAACCCATTGAAGAAGTGCTGAGGTAATTGATAATTTACAATTGAGAATTGATAATTTTCGTTGATTAATTTCTTAAAAAATTATTTGCGGGTAGATATTCCAACTTCTAAATTCTAACTTCTAATTTCTTCTATAAAACTTGTTCACAAAAGGTGGATAAATGATTTGCTAAAAAAATTTTTACTACTCTTTCTTTTTTATGGTTCCGGTATATTTGCCGTTGACTAAAACAGATATTGTGCGATTAAAAAGTTTAGAAATAAAAGGCTTTAAAAGCTTTGCAGATAAAACTCACATAAATTTTGACGAAGGTGTTACAGGAATCATCGGACCTAATGGATGCGGTAAAAGTAATATTGTTGATAGCATTCGCTGGGTTATCGGTGAACAAAAAATAAGTCACCTTCGTTCCGAAAATCTGGAGAGTCTCGTTTTCAATGGCTCCAAAAGCCGCTCTGCATCCGGGCTTGCCGAGGTTAGCCTCACGTTTGAGAATACAAGAAATCTTCTTCCCACAGAATTCGATACGGTTACCATTACCCGTAAATTTTACAAAAGTGGAGAAAGCGAATATCGCTTAAATGATATTTCCTGCAGATTAAAAGACATTCAGAATTTATTTATTGATACCGGCATCACCACCGATTCCTATGCGATCATCGAATTGGGAATGGT
>DATHPY010000014.1:0-3136 GCA_035483315.1 Puia sp.
TCTTCATTTGTTTCCATAATATCTTTCATATAGTCCCACCATTTTTTCATTATCTCTTCATGCGGCAAATCATCCAACTTCGCAACATCATCAATAGTAAGATAGGCGAATAAGACATTTGTTTTATCATCCAGAAAAATGGAATAATCTTTTATATCCGTTTTTTTTAATAGTGTTTTCAATTCCGGCCAGAGTGCATCATGACGCTTTTTATATTCTTCTTCAAAACCATTATTTAATTTCATCGTAAAAGCGACGCGCATAAAGATTATTTTATTAATTCAACTGCACAACCGCTACAGCAAAGGGTTTTAACGTTATCGCTATTCCGGATATTGGTGTATGCGCAGGTGGATTTTCATTCGTATCTACATCTACATAATTCATAGTTGCATTTTTTGTTTCTGCCGGTAAATTAATTTTCACTTCTTTATTTCGCTCGTTGATCAACAATATTTTTTTCCCTTTCGATGTGATGTAACCCTGGCAATAAACATCACCGCCGTTAAATGAAGTGCTTACTAATTTATCCTGCGGCCCAAAATTATCTTTTAATAATTTCAATATCCAATAGCGCGCGTTGGGTTTTCCGTTTTTCCAATCCATCATACTCACATCTGGAAACTGTGTCGGATAACCTACGAGTTGAGATTCTCCCGAAACATCAATTCCTATTTTCGTCATCTCCACAAACATATACGCATACATCGCACCGGATGCATTCCAGTAACTTGGTTCAATATCTTCTCCGGTATTTGACCCGATAATTGTTCCTATTTCATTTATTGTTGTGATTGTTTTTGGCGAGAGTCTTTTCCTGATATTTTCGATGTAGCGCACTTTGTCAAGAAAAGTAGCTGCCTTTTCAAAAAAAACATATTGATAGCCATCCAATTTTTGTCCTGAAAAAGATGGCGTTGAATAATGATGATAAGAAATTCCATCGAGCGGAATTCCCTGGAGATGATTTTTGTGATTCAGAAAAAACTCAAACCATTCCGGGTTGCCTTCAAACGCGAGAGAGATTCCAATAAATTTTGTTGTGGGAGAAATTTTTTTCAATTCGCCAACGATCGCGTCATACATTTTTGTGTACATCTGCGGGGAAATATTATGTTCCAGGTCTGGTTCATTCAACACTTCCCAATAAGGAATTTTATAGAAGTGATCCGACTTGTGAAACTTTCCCAATTCATCGGTAAAACCGCCGAGCGTGTACCAACTCATCACACGCGCATAATAGTCCGCAAGTTTTTTACAGGTCGTGTCGCGCAGCTCAGTTCCCTGGTTGTAATCCCAAAAAACTTCATAAGCATCTTCAGGATATTTTACTTCTTTTTCTGTTTTCCACATCCATGCGGGCGTGGTGCTAAAATTGATAACTGCGGAATGTCCTTCCGTCGCCTGCATAAAATAATTCATCGTGCTGTCGAGATAAGTGAAATCCCAAAACGTTTCTGTTTTTGTTGGAGGTTTTAATTCTGCCACCGCCATTTTTGTATAGGGAAACCAGGGAACATAACGGACATAATCTGCACCTAAATTTTTTAACGCGGCGAACGTCGCATCATGGATCGGAGAATTTTTTCGCAGCATCGGATTTTCTACAACCTGCAAAGTCGGCGTTGTTTTGGAAACATATTCCACTTTATTCCAGTCAACAGAAACAAGATTATCCTGCGCCTGAATTTTTATGGAGAAAAAAATTATTAATATAACGGCAACGGACAACCGATTTATTTCTTTTAAATATTTTTGCATATAGAAGTTTTGGGGTTTATTTTTTAGACATTCGCCACTAAAACACAAAGGCTCAAAGTTGCACGAAGTTTTCTTTGCATTTCTTTCTGTCTTAGTGCCTTTGTGGCAAGAAAAGCTCAAAAAAATTCCTACAGTACAAAAGTGCAACCTGCCTGCCGGCAGGCGCAACAGCCGCTGAATAAAGAACTAATGCCGGCAACAAAATAAATAAGACACTAACACACTTTCACTGTTTCCATATTCAACAACTTTCCCAGCTTTTCAATTTTAGAACTGATATGACCAACGCCAACCGCGCAATGATGCGCCGGTCCGTAACTATTCCAATCGTTAACAAATTTTCGCGAGCCAATTGGAAATTTATATCTGCTGTTCGTATTTCCAATTTGAAGGATCGGCCCATCTACAGATTCGGCTTCCGCGACCAGCAACATCAGCGTTCCATCTTTTTTATCAACCACACTTAATAAAGTAACAGGACCTTTTTTCACAGACATTTCAACCGACACACCTTTGCCAGCCTTTCCGTGATACACATTTAACGGACGCACTTTTGTTTTGCCTTCAGCAATAGCAATATGCCCCGGCCCATCATGACCCATCAGCACCACATCATCTTTAAAATCCATCGCATAATATTCCGTGAAGGAGCCGCCGGCGCCAAAACTATCCATGATTTTCATCGCCTGCGCATTTTTAATTTCATATTCGCCGGCAACCGGAATTCCATTTGCAGTTAATAAAGAATTGCCGAGAATAATTGAACTGATCGTTTCTTCATTATCCAAATTTCCTGTGCCTTTACAATAATAAGCCAGCGAACCCAATTTATATTTTGCAACAAGCGTATCGAGCGCGACAGAAGTGATCGCGGCTTTTTGCATATCATCCGCAGGACAATCGGCCTGCACATCAAATGTTTTATAAAAAAGATCGAGTCGCTGTTTTATTTCCGTTTGCGTTATTTCTTTTCTTAACGATGATAATTCGTCCACTTCTATAAGCTCAATATGTCCTCCGAAATATTTGTATTGCGTTGTCAGGTCAGTATAAATATCAAGCATGCCACTATAATAATGACCCATGCAACCGAGACGATTGTATTGCATTGTCTTCATCACTTTTGCCCCTTCGATCCATTCTCTGATTTCATTCCAGCACGCATCATCGTTGTGCAACATTCCGGTGATCTGAAAAAAAGAAATTCCTGTTCTGTTAAAAACATTCGCAATTTCAGGAACAGGACAGGCAGAACAAAATGCAAGCCACTCGCCGGTCATTTTACTTCGATCTGTCATCGCATTAAAAGATGCATAATCAATAGACGCTTCCGGAGAAAGATTTAAAATGATCACCGGAACTTTTGCTCTTTGCA
>DATHPY010000015.1:0-13902 GCA_035483315.1 Puia sp.
GATTACATTCATTGAATTCCTTCATCTTTCAAGAAAAAATAATGGAACAGGAATTTCAAATATTAATCACTAATCAATCTCACGAGGATTTTGCCCAGATAATCTGCGATGAAATGGAATCGTCTGCAATGGCGCGTGGTACAGGCATTGCAAAGAGAAGCCCTGATTATATAAAAGAAAAAATGCGCGAAGGAAAAGCTGTCATCGCATTTACAAAAGATGGAATTTGGGCGGGATTTTGTTACATAGAAACATGGAGTCACGGCGAATATGTTGCTAATTCAGGATTAATTGTCGCGCCTCCATTTCGTAAGGGCGGACTGGCAAAACAAATCAAAAAGAAAATATTTGATTTGAGCAGGCAAAAATATCCTGAAGCAAAAATATTCGGATTGACAACCGGACTTGCCGTAATGAAAATCAATTCAGACCTCGGTTATGAGCCGGTTACCTATTCTGAATTGACGCAGGACGAAGCTTTTTGGGCTGGATGCAAGAGTTGCGTGAACTATGAAATATTGATGAGTAAGGACAGAAAGAATTGCATGTGTACAGCGATGCTCTACGACCCGAAAGACCATTACGAACCCGAAGAAACTACAGAAGACTTCAAACTTCACAGCAAATTATATGAACGCTTTATGAAAATAAAGCAATGGAAACTGCTGAAACCCTTCATGAAAAAAGAAAAGGAAACTAACGGCAATGCCAAACCGAAATCCTTATTGAATTTCTTTTTTAATCTGTAATGCCTGAACCTAGATTGGAAGATTTTTTGGATTACCAGGATTTCAGAAATTGAAAACTGCTAAGCAAAGATCATTAAGCAGAAATCGTAAATCTAAAATCGTAAATTTTACAATGAGCAACAAAGTCGTATTAGCATTCAGTGGCGGATTAGATACAACGTATTGCGCTATCTATCTTAATAAAATAAAAAATTTAGAAGTACACGCATTGACTGTAAACACTGGCGGATTTAGTAATGAAGAAATTGATCAGATTGAAGCAAGAGCAAAAAAATTAGGTGTTGCGTCTTTTAAATGTGTTGATGTTACCAAAGATTATTACGAAAGCTGCATTAAGTATTTAATTTTCGGAAACGTTTTAAAAAATTCAACCTATCCATTAAGCGTGAGCGCGGAAAGAATGGTGCAGGCAATTGAAGTTGCAAAACATGTTAAGGAAATTGGCACGTCGTATGTTGCGCATGGCAGCACTGGCGCGGGGAATGACCAGGTTCGGTTTGATATGATATTTCAAATAATGGTGCCGGATGTTGAAATATTAACTCCCATCCGAGACTTAAAATTAAGCCGTGAAGAAGAAATTAATTTTTTGAAAGAACATGGCGTAGAGATGAATTTCGAAAAAGCGAAATACAGTATCAACAAAGGTTTATGGGGAACATCTGTTGGCGGAAAAGAGACATTAACATCAAAAGATTATTTGCCGGAAGACGCTTGGCCAACACAGGTAAATGAGAAATTAGAAATTAGAAATTTGAAATTAGGATTCGAAAAAGGAGAATTAAAAACGATTGATGATAAAAAATTTTCGCATCCTGTTGAAGCGATTCAATTCCTGCAATCCATTTCTCAGCCATATGGAGTTGGAAGAGATATTCATGTTGGAGATACGATAATTGGTATTAAAGGCCGCGTTGGCTTTGAAGCGGCGGCTCCGCTAATAATTATCAAGGCACATCATTTATTGGAAAAACATACGCTCACAAAATGGCAACTTTATTGGAAGGATCAACTCAGCAATTGGTACGGCAACTGGCTGCATGAAGGACAGATGCTCGACCCAACTATGCGCAATATTGAAAAGTTTTTAGAAGATACACAGGTAATAGTTAACGGTAACGTGTATGTAACATTACAGCCATATCGTTTTACCGTTACCGGCATTGAAAGTGAAAATGATCTGATGAGCAGCAAATTTGGTTCATACGGAGAAATGAATAAAGGATGGAGTGGGGATGACGTAAAAGGTTTTGCAAAAATATTTGGGAATCTAACAGCGATTTTTCATAAAATAAACCCCCCTGCTCCTGAAGGGAAATAAAATGGGTGAATCTAAAAACATAATCAGAGAGCGTTCCAACACTCCTTTAGGGGACGGGGGTAATCATTATCATTGGGGAGGAAATTGCGATGGCTGGAATCTTGTTGAAGAAAATTCTTTATCAGTTAAATTGGAAAGGATGCCGCCGAAAACATCGGAGCAAAAACATTATCATCAGCATTCCCAACAATTCTTTTACATTTTAAAAGGCGAAGCCATTTTTGAGATACAACAGGAACGCATAACCGTAAAGTCAAAGCAGGGAATTCATATTTCAGCGGGCAAAGAACACAGAATAATAAATGAAAGTAATGAAGACGTAGAATTCATTCTCACATCACAACCATCGACAGTAAATGATAGAATTAATATTGAAGAATAAATCATGAAGAATAAAGAAAATAACAGCGAGCTGCTAAACTCCCCTTCAGGGGATGGGGGCATTAAAGTTGGAATTATTGGAGGCGCGGGCTATACCGGTGGTGAGTTGATAAGGTTATTAATAAATCATCCCAACGCTGAAATTGTTTTTGTGAACAGCAAAAGCAATGTGGAAAAACATTTACATGAAGTACATAAAGATTTAATTGGCGAAACAGATTTAAAATTTACATCGGAGTTAAGCAATAATATTGATGTACTTTTTTTGTGCGTGGGACATGGCGAAGCAAAAAAATTTTTAGAAGAAAATGAAATTGATGAAAAAATAAAGGTAGTAGACTTATCACAAGATTTTCGGTTACATCAAAACGGTCAACGAGCAACAGTCAACGGTCATCCTTTCGTTTACGGACTTCCCGAAATAAATAAAAACCAAATAAAATCCGCACATAACATTGCTAATCCCGGTTGTTTTGCAACTGCTATTCAATTAGGTTTATTACCATTGGCAAAAGCAGGTTTATTAACTGAAGTTTATACAACAGGCATCACCGGCTCAACGGGCGCCGGACAAGGATTATCTGAGACATCACATTTTTCCTGGAGAGAAAATAATATCCAGGCATATAAAACATTAACGCATCAACATATTGGAGAGATTATGCAATCACTAAAGCAGGTTATACCAATCAACCAATCAACTAATCAACAGGTTAATTTTGTCCCCTGGCGCGGAGATTTTACCCGGGGAATTTTCGTAAGCTCAACTTTGCATTGCGAGAAATCTTTGAAAGATTTAATTGAACTGTATGAAGAATTTTACGCTGACCATTCATTCACTACAATAAGCAAGGGCGCAATTTTTTTGAAACAAGTAGTGAATACAAACAAATGTATCATTCAATTAGAAAAGGTAGGAACTAAATTGGTTGTGCATTCAGCAATTGACAACTTGCTGAAAGGCGCGTCAGGACAGGCTTTGCAGAACATGAATTTGATGTTTAACATCGACGAAACAACAGGTCTTAAATTAAAAGCCTCTAATTTTTAAAAAAATAACATGACTCTATTCGACGTTTACCCGCTTAATAATATCACTATCGTAAAAGCAAAAGGCTCTTATGTTTGGGATATTGAAGGGCAACAATATTTAGATATGTATGGCGGTCACGCTGTAATTTCCATCGGGCACACGCACCCTCATTATGTGCAACGATTAACTGAACAATTGAACAAGATTGGTTTTTATTCCAACTCAATAAAAATTCCGTTGCAACGAGCGCTTGCTGACAAGCTGGGAAAAATTTCCGGCAAAACAGATTACCAATTATTTCTTTGCAATTCCGGTGCAGAAGCCAATGAGAATGCATTGAAGCTTGCTTCGTTTTATAATGGAAGAAAAAAAATTATCGCATTTACAAAATCATTTCATGGAAGAACATCGCTTGCAGTTGCTGCAACCGACAATCCGAATATTGTTGCGCCGGTAAATGAAACGGATAATATTATTTTTCTTCCATTTAATGATGAAGCTGCATTGCAGGAATGTTTTCAAAAAAATGGAAATGAAATTTCTTCAGTTATTATTGAAGGAATTCAAGGCGTTGGCGGAATAAATGTTGCAGCAATTTCTTTTTTACAATTAATAAGAAAATTGTGTGATGAATATAGTGCCGTGTTTATTGCAGACAGTGTGCAATGCGGTTATGGAAGAACAGGGAAATTTTTCTCGCATGACTATGCAAATGTTGATGCAGATATTTACACTATGGCAAAAGGAATGGGCAATGGATTTCCGGTTGCAGGAATTATTATTGCGCCAAAAATTCATGCCAAACATTTTATGCTCGGTACAACTTTTGGCGGAAATCATTTGGCTTGCGCCGCTGCGCTTGCTGTGCTTGAAGTGATTGAAAAAGAAAATTTGATGCAAAATGCTGAGGACATCGGAAATTATTTAATGAGTGAATTAAAAAATATTTCCCATCTGAAAAATATTCGCGGTAAAGGATTAATGATCGGTTTTGATTTGCCGGAAGAATTAAAAGATCTGAGAAAAAATTTATTATTGAATCAGCATATTTTTACAGGAGAAGCAAAACCAAATGTCATTCGTTTATTACCATCGCTGGCATTGAGAAAAAAAGATGCAGATGAATTTTTGGAATCGCTTAAAGAAGAGATTGAAAAGATGATTGAGCTGGAAGCTGAAAGCCTAAAGCTAAAAGCATGAGAGACTACAAAAGATATAGCGTGTGGCAAAAAGCACATCAACTTGTATTATTTACTTATAAAGAAATATTACCCTGCTTTCCATCAAAAGAACAGTTTAGTTTACAATCACAAACAAAAAGGTCTGTTTATTCTATTCCTTTAAATATTGTGGAAGGTTGTGGAAGAAATTCTGATAAAGATTTTGTTCATTTTTTAGATATATCGTTAGGGTCTGCACAAGAATTTGAATATTGCATTTTACTTGCGTTTGATTTGGGGTATCTTAATCAGGAAAAATATTCAGCAATAAATTTGATGGCAAATGAAGTAAAAGCAATGATTATTGGATTAATTAAGACTATTCGAAAATGAAGAAAGCTTATGCTTTCAGCTTTAAACTTTTAGCTTACATGAGAAATTTTATTTCTGTTGATGATGTTCAAGACATGGATGCTTTAATAAAAAAAACATTGATGTATAAAGTAGATCCTTTTGCCGATAAATCACTCGGCGCAAACAAACGCATTGGATTATTATTTTTAAACCCAAGTATGCGCACAAGATTAAGCACGCAGGTTGCCGCGCAAAATTTGGGCATGGAGCCAATCGTATTCAATGTAGATAAAGATGGTTGGGCGCTTGAGTTTGAAGAAGACGCAATTATGAGCGGCAATAAGGTGGAGCACGTAAAAGATGCTGCGCCGATCCTGGGGAAATATTTTGACATATTATGTATCCGCACTTTTCCATCTTTAAAAAATAAAGAAGATGATTACAGCGAGTTATTTATAAAACAATTTATAAAATATTCAGGCATTCCGGTAATGAGTTTGGAAAGTGCAACGCTGCATCCGTTGCAATCATTGACGGATGTTGTCACTATAACTGAAGAGCTGAATCTTCTGACGTCAGACGTCGGACGTCAGACGTCAGAAAGGCAACGACCGAAAATTGTTCTCACATGGGCGCCGCATGTAAAAGCGCTTCCGCAATGCGTTGCGAACAGTTTTGCACAATGGATAAATGCATTGGGAAAAACAGATTTTGTAATTACGCATCCTGAAGATTATGAACTCGATGAAAAATTTACGCATGGTGCAACCATCACGCATAATCAGGATGAGGCATTGAAAAATGCAGATTTTGTCTATGTAAAAAACTGGAGCACGTATAATGATTACGGAAAAATTTATTGCAACGATCCTGAGTGGATGCTCACGAATGAAAAATTAAAATTGACTAATAATGCAAAAGTGATGCATTGTTTGCCTGTTCGCAGAAATGTTGAATTGAGTGATGAGATACTTGATGGACCAAATAGTATCGTAACACAACAAGCCGGAAATCGGGTGTGGGCGGCGCAAGCGGTGCTGAGTGAAATTCTTAAAAGTAGTAAGTGATAAGTAATAGGTTGTAAGTATGGACAATTTGTACGTAATAAAAATTGGTGGAAATATTATTGATGATGAAAAAAAATTTTCATCGTTTCTTCAAGCATTTGCATCAATAAAATCAAACAAACTTCTTGTTCACGGCGGCGGAAAATTAGCAACTAAACTTGCAGATGATTTAGGAGTTGAACAAAAACTTCTTGACGGAAGAAGAATTACCAGTGCGGAGACTTTGAAGATTGTTACGATGGTTTATGCAGGTTTTATTAATAAAAATATTGTTGCGCAATTGCAATCAAAAAATTGCAATGCCATTGGATTATGCGGCGCTGATGCAAATATTATTCAGGCACATAAAAGAATCCATCCGTCTATTGATTATGGTTTTGTTGGAGATATTGATAAAGTAAATGCTGAACAATTAATGCAGTTGATAAATTCAGGATTGACGCCGATTATCGCACCAATTACAAGCGACGCAAATGGACAGTTGTTAAATACAAACGCAGATACGATTGCTCAAGAAATTGCAAAAGCAATGAGTGAATATTACAATGTGCAATTAATTTATTCGTTTGAAAAAAGTGGAGTTTTGCTTGATGTGAATGATGAAAATTCTGTCATAAAAAATTTAAAGCCCCAATATTATAATGAGCTAAAAACAAAGGCAAAAATTTTCGCAGGAATGATTCCAAAAATTGATAATGCATTTGCAGCATTGAACAGTGGAGTAAAAAAAGTGATTATCGGGAATGCGGAAAAATTAAATGACCTTATTAATAATTCAGCTGGAACAACAATTACAAATGAATAACCCAGATATAAAAATATTACAGTCAGATGTAATTGAGTTGCTGAAACAACTTATCGCAACGCCATCTTTTTCAAAAGAAGAAAACGATACTGCTGAATTGATTTGCAGTTTTTTTGAAAAACATCAGATTCCATTTTCACGCGTTGGCAATAATGTTTACGCAAAAAATAAATATTACGATGCATCGAAGCAAAGCATTTTATTAAACTCGCATCACGACACAGTAAAACCAAATAAAGGTTACACGCACAATCCATTTGAAGCGATCGAAAAAGATGGAAAAATTTTTGGTCTTGGCAGCAACGATGCCGGCGGATGTTTGGTGAGTTTGATCGCAACGTTTTTATATTTCTATCATCAGCAGGAATTAAATCATAATCTTGTTTTTGCAGCAAGTGCCGAAGAAGAGATCAGTGGCGTGAATGGAATTGAATTGGTGCTTCCATACCTTGGGCAAATTGATTTTGGTGTTGTTGGAGAACCGACAAAATTAGAGATGGCTATTGCAGAACGCGGCCTGATGGTCATTGATTGCGCAGCGAATGGTCGATCTGGTCATGCTGCGCGCAACGAAGGAGAAAATGCGTTGTACAAAGCAATTGATGATATTGAATGGATAAGAAATTATCGTTTTGAAAAGGTGAGCGATTTGCTCGGCGAATCACGTATGACCGTAACCGTTATAGACACAGAAAACAAACAACACAATGTTGTTCCGTCGCAATGCAAATTTGTTATTGATGTCCGCGTAAATGAATTGTACACTTTTGATGAAATTCTCGAAGCGCTGAAAAATAATCTCAAAAGCCAGTTCAAACCAAGAACGACAAGAATGAAATCAACATCAATCGCGCTCGATCATCCATTGGTAAAAGCGGGATTGGCATTGGAAAAAGGTTATTATGGCTCGCCGACAACTTCGGATAAAGCGCTGATGCCATTTCCAACTTTAAAAATGGGACCCGGCGATTCCGCAAGAAGTCACACAGCAGATGAGTATATTTACATTGATGAAATAAGAAATGGAATTGAAACGTATATTCAGTTGTTGGATGAATTTATTTAGTGGTTGCAAGTTGCCAGTCTGCAATTCTAAAAACTTAATTAATAAAATTATGTGGTTTTTGATTTTATTAGGAAAATTGAATAACATATAGTGCTCAACTTGCTACTAGTAATCGGAGACCAACTTTAAAACCTTATCAATGAAATCATTTATAGAATTGGAAGTTTACAAACTTTCAAAAGACCTTACAATCCGTATTCATAAAATGACCCTAACTCTTCCAAGGTTTGAATTATATGAAGAGGCAAGCCAAATAAGAAGGTTATCGAAAGCAGTAACTGCAATTGTTGAAGGATATGGCAAACGTGCATATAAAGGAGATTTTATCAGGCAGTTGACTTTAGGAACTACTGAATGTGATGAAACTATTTTGCATCTCGAGTTTTTATATGAAACGAATTCGCTAACAGAAAAAGCGATTTATGAAGAATTCTTTTCAGAGTATACAAAACTCAGTAAAATGCTAAACCGATTTATACAGTGGATTGAAAATAATTTAAAGTAATCAAATTAGGCTCCGGAAACCTGCAACTTGCACCCGGCTACCAGAATGAAATTGTGGAATAAAGAAAATACAAATACATCGCAACTTGTGGAAGCCTTTACGGTAGGGCGCGACAAGGAGTTTGATATTTTGCTTGCAGAATATGATGTGCTTGGCTCAATCGCTCACACACAAATGCTGGAAAGTGCTGGGTTATTAACCAAAGATGAATTAACCGCGATTCACAAAGAGCTAAATAATATTCTCAACGACATTCACCATTCACAATTCACCATTGACAAAGACTCCGAAGACATTCATTCGCAAATTGAATTGATACTCACGCAACGGATTGGCGAAGCCGGAAAAAAAATTCACAGCGGCAGAAGCCGGAACGACCAAATTGCAGTTGACATAAAATTATATCTGCGCGTTGAAATTTTAAAAATAAAAGATGAAGTAAAAAATCTTTTTGATTTATTAATATCACAAAGCGAAAAATACAAAGACAAATTATTACCCGGCTACACACATTTGCAAATCGCGATGCCATCATCATTCGGATTATGGTTTGGCGCTTATGCAGAAAGCCTGGTTGATGACCTGGAATTATTATCAGCAGCTTATCACATTACAAATAAAAATCCGCTGGGAAGCGGCGCCGGTTATGGTTCTTCATTTCCGTTGAACAGAACATTAACAACAGAACTATTGCATTTTGAAACGCTGAATTATAATTCTGTCTACGCGCAAATGACACGCGGCAAAACAGAAAGATCTGTTTCGTTTGCATTAAGCAGTATCGCTGCAACATTGAGCAAACTCGCAATGGACACCTGTTTGTATATCAATCAAAATTTTGCGTTCATTTCTTTTCCCAATAAATTGACGACGGGAAGCAGCATTATGCCGCACAAAAAAAATCCTGACGTTTTTGAATTGATTCGAGCAAAATGTAACCGCATTCAATCTATTCCAAACGAACTGACCTTATTAATAAATAATCTTCCATCTGGTTATCACCGCGATCTGCAGCTCACTAAAGAAATTCTTTTTCCGGCAATTGAAGAATTAAAATCGTGTTTGCAAATTGCACAGTTGATGTTATCAAACATTGAAATAAAAGATGACATTTTAAGCGACGAAAAATATAAATATATTTTCAGTGTGGAAGCAGTGAACGAATTGGTGAACAAAGGAATTTCATTTCGCGAAGCATATAAACAAATTGGAAATCAAATTGAAAAAGGAGAATTTCTCTTCGATTATAAAAAGAAATTACACCACACGCACGAAGGCAGCATCGGTAATTTATGCAATGAAAAAATTGCAGAAGAAATGAAAAAAGTTCTTACCAAATTCGATTAACAAATTATTTTTTACAGAGTGTTAATGTTAAGTTCGCCGCATCTTCTTGTTCGTAACTTTAAGTAGAAAATTTTGAGGTTATGAAAAAGTTACAATCTGTTTTCACAATAATAATATTTCTTTTTTTTGCGCTGAATTCAAATTATTCAATTGCGCAAAATAGCAAACAACAAAAAGAAAATAAAAAACAACAGGCGGTTGAGCAGTTAATAAATTCTCAACAGTATACTTTTATTCCCAACACAGTTTTGCCATCAAGAGGCGCGTCGAAAACGCTTACTTCAGAGTACCAGTTAAAAATAAAAAAAGATACGCTCGACGCTTCTCTGCCTTATTTTGGAAGAGCGTACGCTGCGTCAATCAGCTTAACTGAAAATCCTCTTGATTTTAAAACAACTGATTTTAAATACACAATAACCGAGGGCAAAAAAGGCGGATGGGATATTTCCATAACTCCTAAAAACGCCGGAGATGCACGCCAGTTAACACTTTCCGTTTCTAAAGATGGTTATGCATCATTGCAAATAATTTGCAACAACCGCGATCCAATTTCTTTCAACGGTTATATTCAATAAAGTTTTTTAGAGAAATTTTTTTGATACCGGCATCGGTAATTCTATTAAGCATCGTTGCGTCGCATTTCATTCATCGGCATATTGCTACTATTGAACTTCAGGTCGCGAATTTAGCCTCATAAAGAAGCACTACTGCAATTTAATAATGAAAGTTTTTTTAACCACCTGATTTCGGCATATTTGCCCGATAGTTTTTATTTTAATGCTTTTTCATCCACACGTGTCGGAGTATCTTTCCCTGCAACGATCGAAGAAGAACTTATTGCAACAGCTTTAATTATTTCAGCCATATTTTTCATATCAAGCGTTCCGATCTCATCACTTTGCTTATGATAATTTGGTTCATTGTTCGGAAACTCTTCCATCTTTGAAGTGGAAATGGTATGTGCCGGAACTCCCTGCCTGGCAAGGGTTGCATTATCTGATCTATAAAATAAATTTTGCGGAGTGTACGGATCCGGGTGAAATTCGAATTTGCTTCCCTGTAAATTTTTTTCTAAAATTTTCCCCATGTCCGTTTTTTCGTAACCTGTAATATATGCTGAGTTTGTTCCCCATTTACTTTCGGTGCCGATCATTTCAATATTAAACATGGCAATAACTTTTGCAGGATCGAGCTGCCTCGAAAAATATTGCGAGCCATAACCGCCAATTTCTTCAGCGGTAAATGTTGTAAATATTAATGTGCGTTCATTATTATTTAGTTGTGAAAAATATTTTGCCAACATCATCACAGCAGTGCAACCCGATGCGTCATCATTTGCGCCATTATAAATCGAATCACCTTTGATATCCGGCTTACCTATTCCAAGATGATCGTAATGTGCAGAGAAAATAACGTACTCATCTTTTTTACTTTTTCCCGGTAACACACCAACAACATTTTGAAGTTTCGATTCGGTTATCTCGTTTTTTATTTCAATTTGATATTTTTTGGGGTCGAGTGTTGTAACAATAAAAACTATACTTATGTCGCTTAGAAATGATGGACGCCTCGACACCGGAAATTGCATGAGTTGTTTTGCAAATGAAGTATCCACCAACACCAAATAATTTTTATTGCTTTGAATATATTTCCCCAACTCCGCACGTAAGTTATCGCCGGGTTTAATAAATGCTTTTGTGTAATTGCTGTCTTCCGTAATAAATAAATTTGGTTTGGAAGTAAGTGCAACAATATTATTTATTGCAACCGTATCATTATCCAACTTTGCTTTTGCGGAAATTAAATGTCTTTGCACCATCGAAAATTTTTGCAAATAGCTTCCACTGTTATTTAATGTTTGTAATCCGGCAGATTTAAATTGTTCCGAAATAAAATCAGCAGCTTTATCAATTGCCGGTGTAAATGTTTTTCTTCCCTGCATATCATCTGCAGATAATATTTTTTCGATCTTCTCAACTTCGTTCGCGTTGATGATCTTATCAATATTCTGCGCAAAAACAAAAAAGGTTATTGTTGCCAATAACCATGTCAAAAATATTTTTTTCATTTTGTTGTATTCATTTTCTCATTAGCAAATTTGCATATTATCAGATTATAAACTCATCATCTCTTTAAACTTCACCGTTTGTCTTCTGCTCACTTCAATTTTTTCACCGCCTTTTAATTCGAGCAATAATCCGCCGTTAAAGTATGGTTCAATTTTTTCAATCAGGCGAAGGTTTACAATATGTTTACGGTTTGCGCGAAAAAAAACTTTTTCATCTAATCTTTCTTCAAGTGCGTTTAATGATTTTAAAATTAGTGGTTTGTTCGCTCCGAAAAAAACTTTTGCATAATTGCCCACACTTTCAAATAAACGGATGTCGGATAATTTTACAAACCAGCATCTTTCGCCATCTTTTACAAACACCTGGTCGTTCTCATGCAAAATGCTGCGGTTTGTTGAAATATAATTATCGGAAACCGGTTCTTTTTCTTCTTCAAGATGCAGTTTTTGAATTGCATCTGCAAGTCGTTTGGGCTCTACGGGTTTTAATAAATAATCCAGCGCGTTCACTTCAAAAGCTTTCAATGCATATTCATCATAGGCTGTAGTGAAAATTATGTTTGGAATTCTATCTAATTCACCCAGCATATCAAACCCTGTTTTACCGGGCATTTGTATATCGAGAAAAACAAGATCGGGGTTAAGACTTTCAATTTTTTCAATTCCTTCCGTGGCATTGGCGCCTTCAGCTATCACTTCAATTTCAGGAAAATCCATGAGTAGCTTTTTCAACTCATTCCGGGCGAGTCTTTCATCGTCAATAATAACAGCTCTGATCATATTGATTATTTAGTGAAAAATTATTGCTTTTTTCTTTTAGTCAAATAATGATTGTCTAAGTGTAACAAAAAAGATAATAGCCGGTTGTACCAAATGATTGTCGGTAATCTTAAAATCAGCTTAAAAAAAAATCCTTTCAAAGGAAAGGATTTTTAATTAGAACTTATAGAAGTTTTATTGAGTTACTATAGTTTGCTGATTTTAATCCCCTGGTTGGTATAAGTACCAGACACTCTTAAATAATATATTCCACGTGACAATGAACCGATATTAATATCGAATGCATTATTTCCTTTCAGCAATAGTATTGAACCGTGCAATGCAGATACACCATTATTATCAAACAAATCCCACCTTGCATTATCATCGGTACTGGTATTGATTTCTACATTTACAATACTGACTGCCGGATTCGGGTGAACACTGATTGAACCTCCGTTATTGATCAACGGCAGTTTAATAATGTTGGAATAAGTAAATGTTTCATCTGCATTTATTATCCTTAAACGATAGTAAACAGCAGGGCAGTTAAGTTGTTTTATCGTAGCATCGTTGTAATAATAGGTAGATTGGCCATTTGTTCCGTTTGCGGCAACCACACCTATCGAATCGAAAACACTGCCGTCGGTGCTTCGTTCAACAGCAAATTCCTTAGTGCCGGCTTCATTTTCAGTTATCCATTGCAGTTGGGCAATGTTATTATTAATCTGCCCGGTAAATGATATTAAGCTTATTGGTAAAGTTGTATAAGCATTGCTTGCAAAATAAAATGTTGAAAAAGAAGAAACACTTGTTTGTATTGCATATCCTGTTGACGCAGATGCCGTAGTTCTGGTAAAGGCAGTATCGGTTAATTGAATGGCGGAAATATTTTTAAAAATATTGTTGCAAGCGTCTTCGGTTTTAAAAACACATAAATTATTTACTCCGCTAACTCCGCTTACCTGATTCAAAGAGTTTTTTGCATTTATCAATGCAGTCAATTCCGCGTTAGTAATATACAAGCGAACCCTCACTTGTTTACCGTTACTGATTGCTCCTTGGGGTATAATAGTAATGCTTCTGTCTAAATACAAAGCATGTATTGGAGTTTCTCTGACAGATCCGGGATTCACATAATAAGAGGTATAAACGCTGTCAAGAATATTTCCGTTAGCATTGATTTCGGCAATGATATTACTATTGGTATCTGTTATAGGCACCCAAACATTACTGTTAGCACTGTTTATAACCACCGGGTTCGCACTCACACAGGAGCCTGTAGTT
>DATHPY010000016.1:0-2768 GCA_035483315.1 Puia sp.
GCGGACATTCAGTGATTGCCGCACAGGTAATGACTCGATTAGAAAAAGAAACTGGCGTTAGCATGCCTTTGACGACGTTATTTAAATCTCCGGTGCTCGAAGAACTCGCATTATTAATTGACAAGGATAAAGTGAATGGAAAACATTCTGCGATTGATGACAAAATAACTTTAGCAGAAACTGAACCGGATAAAATTTTTATTCCTGCGATCGAATCGCAAATGGAAATATGGCTGGCCTGTATTCTCGGCGGTGAAGATGCAAGTCGTTCGTATAATATTTCCATGTCCGAAAAATTATATGGAAAGCTTGACATGAACGCGATGAAACTTGCGTTGCAGGATCTGATCAACCGTCATGAATCGTTCCGAACAACATTTGATGGTGAACATGAAAAAGCCTGCATTCATAAAAATTGGCCGCTAAAATTATATACAGAAGATATATCGTCGTTGAGTTCTGCTCAACAACAAATTTTTATTGATAAGTTTTCAAAACAAAATGCGGAAACAACTTTTGATCTTGAAAACGGACCTTTGCACAGAGTTGCATTGTTTAAATTGGGAGAGGAGTTACATTATTTTACGATAGCTATTCATCATATTATTTGCGATGGATGGTCGCTGGGAATTTTAATGCAGGAGTTAAGTAAATTATATTCCGCTCATGCAAAAAATGAAATGCCTGATCTACCTCCGGCTGCGAAATTCAGCGAGTTTGTAGTTAAGGAAATTGAATTTTCAAAAAGCGAAGCGTACAAAAAAATTGAACGATATTGGCTTGATCAATTCAAAGATGCTGTTCCGGTTTTGGAACTTCCACTTGATTATCCCCGGCCTTCGACAAGAACTTACAAAAGTCATCGCGATGATTATGCGCTCAATCCAAAGATAATTTCTGATATAAAAAAGATAAGCGCAACTGCAGGGTGCAGCATGGCAATTGCGATGCGTGCGGCTTTTGAAATTTTTCTTTATGAATTGGCAAAACAAAATGATCTTGTTTTAGGACTTTCTGTTTCGGGTCAATTGGCTACAGGAAATTTTAATCTTGTTGGTCATTGCGCGAATGTTCTTCCTGTTCGCGCCACTTTAAAAGACGGACTTTCGTTCACTGAATATTTGCAGGAAAGAAAACTTGCCATTCTTGATGCGTACGATCATCAGCGTGTAAGTTTCGGAAGTTTATTAAAAAAATTAAATATCGCGCGCGATAGATCCCGCGTTCCGTTGGTATCAACCGTGTTTAATATAGAAATGATCAGTGATGATGATGGAGTTGATTTTTTTGGTTTGAAACATGAAATGATTTTTAATCCCAGAGAGTATGAAACATTCGATCTTTTTTTGAATACTGGTGGAACTGAAGCTGAGCCGACATTACAATGGTCTTACAATACACAATTATTCAAAGCAGCAAGCATCAAACAAATAATGAGTGCTTTTGAATCTTTATTAAAAGAAATAATTAAAACGCCTGATAGTAAAACAAATGATCTTTTATTATTTGTTCAGAAAAAATTAAACGAACAATCATCCGAAAATAATAACAAGTCTGCTGAAAAAAAATATCGCGAATTGCCGGAATTGGATATTGAGAGCAAAACAGTCATTGATGTTTTTTTAGAACAAGTAAAATAAACTCCGGATAAAATTGCTGTAACGTTTGAAGAAAAAGAACTCACTTATCAGGAATTGAATGAAGTTTCCAATCAATTGGCGAATTTTTTGAGAGAACGTGGAGTGAAAGCGGAAACGTTAGTTCCTATTTGTATCACGCGTTCGCTGGAAATGATAATTGGGATTTTAGGAATCATGAAAGCAGGCGGCGCTTATGTTCCAATAGATCCTGAATATCCAGACGACAGAATAAATTATATACTTGGCGATATTGAAGGTGATATCGTGTTAAGTAATACAGCCTCTAAATCAAGAATTCCTTCAAACAAAAATATTATTGAGCTTGATGGTGATTGGAAAAAGATCAGCAAATCACCCAAAGAAAATGTTTCTCCAACGCCAAAGCCTCACGATCTTGCCTATGTAATTTATACTTCCGGCTCAACAGGAAAGCCAAAAGGAGTAATGAATGAACATGTTGGTTTATTGAACCGCTTGATATGGGCGCAGAATTATTTTAAGCTGACGCACGAAGATGCCGTTTTACAAAAAACAACATTTTGTTTTGATGTTTCTGTTTGGGAATTAATTTGGCCTTTATTAGTGGGAACTAAATTGGTTTTTGCAAAACCCGGCGGACACAAAGACAGCGATTATTTAAAATCAATAATAGAAGAAGAAAAGATCACAACAATTCATTTTGTTCCTTCGATGCTCGACTTATTTTTGTTCGATTTGCAACAAAACGAATCCACTTCTTTGAAAAAAGTTTTATGTAGTGGTGAAGCGTTAAAATCTGCGCAGGTAAAATTATTTCAGGAAAGATTGCCTGGCGTTGAGTTGCACAATTTATATGGACCAACAGAAGCCGCAATTGATGTTACCTGTTGGAGTTTGGAAAATAATTTAAAAGATCTTCAAATCATTCCAATTGGTAAACCTGTTTTAAATACGCAAATATATATTCTTGATGAGAAGAATAATTTATTATCATCAGGACAAATGGGCGAATTATATATTGGCGGAATACAAGTTGCGCGCGGTTATTTACACAGACCGGAATTAACTGCGCAACGATTCGTGCCAGATCCGTTCAGCATCATCCCCGGCGCTAAAATGTATAAAACAGGAGACCTTGCAAAATGGTTA
>DATHPY010000017.1:0-3637 GCA_035483315.1 Puia sp.
GCATCCTGCCAGCGAAGCACGATACTAAAACTGAAAAGATTTTTCGGCCCAAAACCTGTATTGCCGAACGTTGCATTCGCACGATATTTCGGCGCATTAAAATAAGTAACAAAATTGTCGGGCTGTTTATTCAATACATCGGATGAACCATTCACTCCAATTGTAAAATTCATTGGCAAACGATAATCGAGGCTCAATCCATAACCATACGATGAAACAACGCCGGGCGCATTTACAGAAACTGAGAAGATCGTCCAGTTTGCAGAATTAGCCAAACCCGCAGCATCTCCTGTTTTGGATTGAATGACTGTTGTCCTTGATAATAAATCGTGGTTCTGCGCATAATATCCACATAAGTCAATCAATAATCTTCCACCTGCGGCCAAAGCTTTATAACCCGCTTCATAAGAAACTACAGATTCAGGTTTGAAAGTTCCGAACGAAGCCGTTGTAGGAGATCCTGCCAACACACTTGATTCCGTGTATACAGGATTGGAATTGAAATTATAAAAATTTCTTAGAGAGGGCAATCCACCAATTAAAATTTCATTACCACCAACAACTAAATTGATCCATTGATTTTGGTTAGTCGGAAATCTATACGCTGTTTGAAATGATAAACGAATGTTGCTATTCTCTCCTGTTTTTATAACAGCCGTTGCGCGCGGAGTAAATCTTCCCTGGAAATTTTGATTCTTATCATATCGCCCGGAGAAAGTGAGTTTCAAAAAATCATCAAAAAATCTTTTTGATATCTGCGCGTATGCTCCGAACTCGTTAGTGCCAATTTTGCCTGTTGAATCTACAAATAATGTTCCTTCGGAATTCAATTCATATCTTTTAAAACTTGCGCCAACTATTATATCCGCAAAGTCGCCGGTGAATTGAGTAAGATTGTACTGACCTTCCACACTGTACAAATCTGTTTTGTCAATAAATTTTCCGCCGCCATCGCTTATAGGTTTTGAACGGACAGAATCAAAAATTTGGTTGAATTGCGCACTGCCTGCAACTGGTCTGCCAACATCTGCAATGGAGCGCGCATAATTATTTGCATTGATATTTGACTGACCGGATGTTAATGCACCAAGATATGCTTCTGCATATTCCTGGTACCAAGTTGCGGAAGGTTTCCATGCTTCATTAAATAATCTTGTTGTAACTGTTGCATCGTAAGAGTTGCCGGCATTTTCCTGAGTGGTAAATGCTCTCAACAACCAATTCTTATTATTGAATTCTAATTTATACTGAGCCACTTTCAAATCGCGCAGCGAATACCTGTCAGCGCCCGTGTACACGGTGTTTCCCGTTCCCCAATATCCTTCGAGTATCGCTTCGGTATTGTCAGATACTTTATAATGCATTGCGCCCGAAAGTTTGAAATTAACTGTGTTCGGACTAACAGTATATTTTTCATTGTATCCGGTTCGCGAAACATTCATCGGTTTAGTTGTGTCTAAAGAATAAATATATGGAGCAAGAAAAGGAGCTTGTTTTGAAATCGGAAGCAGCACATTCTTCATAATGTCTACTGTTGTTTCATCACCATAAACATTAATGCCATCGTAATTCGGATCTGAAGTTCGGCTTCCATAAACTATTTGGCCGCTTGTTCTGTTGTAATCTCTGTAATCATCACCCAACCAATCTTTCGCCTGCGTAAATTCTGCGCCTATTTTAAAAGCAAATTTATCTGATGTTTTATATGCCCATCTGAACGACGCATTATTGTAAGGAGAGGCTGGTCTTTCTCTTCCATCAACATTCATTACACCTTCTTTTACCTGGAATGAAAAACCCTGGTATTTAAAAGGATTTTTACTGTTGATCAATAAAGTTCCGTTCATACCACCAGAGCCATATAATGCAGAAGATGCGCCCGGTAATAATTCCATATTATCAACATCAAGTTCTGTTAACCCGATCACACTTCCCACAGAAAAATTTAATCCTGGCGCCTGGTTATCCATCCCATCAACCAATTGATTTAATCTTTCATTACCACTCGTATTAAAACCCCTTGTGCTCGGCGTTTTAAAAGTAAGTGATGATGTTGTCATGTCAACACCTTTTAAATTAGTGAGCACATCATAATATGAAGATGCGGGCGCCGAACGAATGTTTGCGGCGCTTACTCTTTCGATAGAAACAGGAGACTCCAGAATTCTTTGCGGTACGCGCGATGCAGAAACAACAATTTCTTGTCCGAGTGAACTTGATGATTTCAGATCTACTTGCACAGGACTTGAATTATTAACGGTTATCTCCCGCGTCTCAAATCCAATTGAACTTATCACCAATACAAATGGAAAATTTTGAATTGTTGTTAATTTAAAATTTCCGTGGTCGTCGGTAAAAGTTCCGCCAGGCGAACCTTTGATAGTGACTGAAACTGCAGGAAGAAATTCTTTATTGGTAAGATCGTGAACATTGCCCGATACAACAATAGTTTGAGCAAAAGCGCCAACCGAAACAAATAAAAACAGCAGGATAAACGCTTGTATGGCGAGGTATTTTCTCATTGCGCAGATTTTCGTTAAATAATCAAAAGCAAAATACATATTGTAATGCTTCCTAAAAATTTTATTTAATTAACAATTATCCATTTGTGTTGATATTTGGTGAAATACAGTCACCAATTTTTCAAAGCGTGCATGTATATTCGGGTTATGAAACAATTACAATTTCCGAAGCAGACCAATTATTATCGCGGTAAAGTTCGCGACGTATATACAATTTCCGAAAAATGGCTTGTGATGATCGCCTCTGATCGTATTTCTGCTTTTGATGTAATTCTCCCAAAGCCCATTCCTTATAAAGGACAAGTATTAAATCAAGTTGCTGCATATATGCTAAAAGCGACAAGTGATATTTGCCCCAATTGGTTAATTGATGTTCCCGCTCCGAATGCAGCTATTGGAAAAAAGTGTATTCCATTTCGGGTAGAGATGGTCGTTAGAGGAAATCTTACCGGACATTCCTGGAGAGTTTATTCAAGTGGTAAAAGAGAATTGTGTGACGTGAAATTAGGTGATGGTTTGAAAGAAAACGATTACTACTCATCTCCTATTATTACGCCTTCTACAAAAGCAGATGTTGGACATGATGAAGATATTTCCAAAGAAAAAATAATCCGCCGTGAATTAGTAAGTAAAAATGACTATGAATTGATAGAACAATATGCGCTCGCATTATTTCAGCGCGGAAAAGAAATTGCAGCGAAACGCGGATTGATTTTGGTTGATACGAAATATGAATTCGGAAAA
The DNA here is from genome assembly GCA_035483315.1 of Puia sp. Taxonomy (GTDB): domain Bacteria; phylum Bacteroidota; class Bacteroidia; order Chitinophagales; family Chitinophagaceae; genus Puia. Next base: position 3,267 of record DATHPY010000017.1, read on the forward strand.
ATCGATGATACCATTTATTTGATGGACGAAATTCATACGCCGGATTCATCGAGATATTTTTATGCGGATGGGTTTGAAGAAAGACAGGAAAAAGGCGAAAGACAAAAGCAGTTGAGTAAAGAATTTGTGCGCGAGTGGCTGATAGAAAATAATTTTATGGGTAAAGAAGGACAAATCGTTCCTGCAATGAGTGACGAATGGATAACGGTCATCAGTAACCGATATATAGAACTGTATGAAAAAGTGATCGGCGAAAAATTTCACCCGGTTAAAATGAGCGATGAAGAAATTTACCAGCATATTTTATTTTCGTTGGGGAATCTATCTTAGCGGAGGTCTGGCGCAGCCGACCCCGCGTAATAAACAGCGCT
>DATHPY010000018.1:0-2463 GCA_035483315.1 Puia sp.
TTCAATTTTATTTGAGCCAAACACAGCGGCTTTATGGCAACATAATTGTGATTAGATATTAAAAGTAATAGAAGATAAAAATGTTGACTTTGGAGAAAAACCACGTAATTGAAGAAAAAGGGCAATTGAATGTGTTGATAGTTGATGATGAATTAGACATTTGTTATCTTCTAAGCGGCGTGATGCGGCAACGTAATTTTCGCGCGGGATTTGTTACCTCATTGTCTGACGCAAGTATCGCTTTAAGAAGTGATACGCCTTCTTTATTATTTTTAGATAATCGTTTGCCTGATGGATACGGTCTTGATTTTATTCCCTACGTGAAACGGAATTACCCGGAAATTAAAATTGTAATGATCACTGCGCACGATAGTTTAAGCGACAAAACCCGGGCTTTCGCAGGTGGCGCAGATCTTTTTATAAGCAAACCTCTTAACCGCGATCTGGTTAATAAAGCTATAGATCAATTGGTATAATTTTTATTCTGATTATTTTCAGAAACTTATTTCAGTTAACTCTTAATTTAAACAACAATGGGAAGTCTTCTCTATCTCATCGCAGTAGTTCTTGTAATCGCCTGGTTGATTGGTTTTTTGGGATACCATGCAGGTGGCCTCATTCATATTTTATTGGTTATTGCAGTAATTGCGATATTGCTTCGCATCATTCGCGGCGCGAGTTAATTGTTGCATTTATTATTACATTAAACGAAGTTGAGCGTTACAATAAATGTGGTGCCTGCTCCTAATTTGCTCTCAGCGCTGATTTGTCCGTTATGCGTGAAGATTATATTTTGAGTATTGGTTAAACCAAGACCGGTGCCTTTTAATTTATTTGTAAAATAAGGTTCAAATAATTTAGATAAAGATTCTTTGTCAATTCCTTTTCCGTTGTCTGCAATTTTCACAATGCATTTATCTTTCTCACTTTCTGTTTTTAATATTAATATTCCTTTGCCTGGCTCCATCGCTTCAATTGCATTCACAATAATATTCAAAAAGGCTATCTTCATTTTCTCTTTATCAACAAAAATTTTTCTTGTATCCCGTGTGTAAGTTTTAATCACTTGCGCGTTTGATAATTCAATCCTGTCTTTCGCCAACTCCAATGTCTCGTCTAACAATTCATTGATCAATATTTTCTCCGCATTGAGTTCAGTTGTTTTTGTTGAATTGAGAAGATCAGTTATCAATTGATTTATACGGTTACTGTTTCGATGAATCATCTCAAGCATATTGAGAGAATCTTCGCTGCTATCAACATCCATCTTTAACTGGTCTGTTGCAAGATTTATATTAGTAAGCGGATTTCTAACCTCATGGGCAATCGTTCTGGCGATTCGTCCTGTTGCTGCAAATTTTTCCATGCCACGCATTTGCACAAGTTCTTTATTAGCGCCATCAAGTTCTGTAATTCTTTGTTGTAACTGTTGTTGGTATTCATTTACCTGTGCATCGGCTTTTCTGCGCGCATTATTTTCTTTTGTGTAAGTAAAAAATCCATACACAACTAAAAAAAATGCAAGGAGCAAAGATGCCATCACAATATTATTCATAACATTATATTGTTTATTCATCTGCTCTTTTCTTAATTGCAGTAATCTTTCTTCTTCATTTTCTATTTCTTTTCCAACAGCATTAACACGCATCATAACTGTGTGTCCGAAATAAGCTTGTATTTTAATACTGTCATTAATTTCAAAATTGTGCGTTGAATAATGAATAAGTGCAGCATCGAAAATCTGATACTTTTTTTGAATCAGTTGATTAATTGTATTCAGTCGCTGCTGTTGTGAAGAATTATCGCTTGTTTCTTTTTTTAATGTATGGAAAAAAGAATCTGTTAAGGCCCTGCTTTGATAATAAGGTTTTAAAAACACAGAATCTTTTACAACAATATAACCTCTGAAAGCAGACTCAGCATCTTTCAAAGAAGATAATAAATGCTCCGTGTTTATCATTACGCGGTGTGTATGATTTACCATTTTACTTTCATTCAAAAAACCATGATTCGCATAGAGCGTTAGCAGGTAAGACACAAGCAATAAAAAAAAGGCAACTAAGTATCCTATCCTTATTCGTAAATCTGCCGCGAACTTTTTTATAGCCTTTCTCATAATTTTATTTGATTAATTACCCCGCAAATTGTGGACTAAATTTCTCGCATGTCTAAAACATTCCTCGGTTTTTTATTAAAAAGAAAGATATTTCAATCAAAAACAGCTTCAAAATATATTGGTATAACTATTGTAATATTTTGAAGCAGAAAGAAAGTAAAAAATTTTCTCTTTCTTTTGGTTAGTAAGTTTAATAATATCGCTCAATAAATAGTAGGTTTCGGTTTTAGGGTTTAAAGGATGCTATCCGGGCATCCTTTTTTTATTTTGCCGCTTTTCAGATTTACTGTTGATTGCTTTCTGTTTTTCCGGCGTGTTAATTTCTGCTTTATCAATGGGATGTTTTT
>DATHPY010000019.1:0-6382 GCA_035483315.1 Puia sp.
AAGCTTTGCCGTGAGTTCCACCTTCCGGGATAAGAATAACAGCTTTGTTCGGCCTTTTTGCATGCAGTCATATTCTCTGTTGCAAAGCATTCCTTCCTTAACCAATACCATTTTGTTCGTTATTTACGCAACCTAATCCCGGTATTTTCTTTTACTAACGATTACATATAACCGAAATTAAATGATTAGATTTCTTTTTCATAATCATTAACTAGAAGTTAAAGGGAATAAATATATTTATAACTGCAATGCACATCCGAAAAATTAGTATGCTATTATTTTTCCTTTTTTTATGCCATTTCAAAAGGGCGAATTATTTTTCTCTAACGTCCCCCCATTTTGGAAACAATGGCATCATGCTCAACGCCGAGTATTGGCAATATGTCTGATAAATTTCTCTCCATCACAAATCACACTTCATTATAAAAAAATTTCTACTTCTTGTTTTTTGTCATCTTCACATGCGTCATCTCAAAACCGCAATTCTTGTAAAAGCATTGGCGAAATGAATATTCACATTTAAGAAAGCAATCAAGAACTGAAATCACTTTTCAAAAAATTTCGCCCATTATTCCGGCACTCTCGCACCCACCCCACCCTCCTCCTAAACTCAGCGGAAAAATTATCTGCATGCTCATACCCGAGTGCGTATGCTATCGAAGAAATTTTTTTTTCGTTTCGGTTGGCAGTTTTTTGTGAGCTTTATTTTTAATTGCATCTGGTACTCGCCGATGGAAACTCCAAACAATTTTTTGAATTCTGATCTCAGCTTGTAATTATTTAATCCCGTTTTTTGCAGAGATATTTTTGCTTGATCTCTTCCTCAAATTTTTCTCCCTAGTTAGTTTTTGCCGGGTTCTTGTTTCCTAAAATGACGCGTGCTCAGACGCAATGACTTCGCCGCCGAATTGTGATTCGGGAATGATAACGGTGATGGATGACCGAAATGCAGGATCTGTGTATATGCTATCCATTGGCTTATAACATCCGTATCAAAATCCTGAAATTCTCAAAAGCCAAGGATTTTAATATCGGTTATCCATTACCGTTATCATATTGTAGGAACCCCCAATGATTTATTATTTTGATTGCGCCTGGCTGTTAGTCCAAACAGGTGATTATTTTTCCATGTACAGGATTTGAGAAACTATGAGTTCCATCTATGCTAATGCTCCTTTTCGGAGAGCTTTATTTATTTTATTTCAAGAAAAAAACGCCACACTATTCTTATAGTTTACACTTAGTACGCAAATATATTTCACCTGCAAAAGTTACATTTTTATTTTTAAGAGAATTGTTAATCAAAAAAAAAATAAAAACTAATTCCGAAAAATAATTTACCGAAGCCTTTTTTTATTCAATCTAATTTGATTTTAAAATGGATTTGCTTGCTCCAAATCAACTGAAAAAAGAGCACGATTTGGAACCAACATGTAAGAGTAAATTCTTAGTCAATTGCTTTTTTTTAAAAAAAAATTGAAAAAAACTAAAATGTTTTTGAATTTATCACTTCGCGAAAATATTTTTATTTCATCTTTGTAATCCTTACACTTTCAAAAAATAGTTTCAGATTCTTCATTCATTAATAACCCTCTGCCATGAAAAAATATTTATTAAGCTTACTTGCTTGTCATTTTCTCCTGAGTTCAACTTCACAAAAAAATGATTATCGCCAACGTGCTACGCTGGGGATACATTTTTTTGTCGATGATTTCTATAAATCTGACACGGGTAATCACAGCGTAGTGAAACCGGGATTGGCTGTAAGTTATACTACAGGACTAACGGCTCATTTTGACTTAGTGGCAATGATCGGTGGGTCCTTTCCGGCATTTGCATCGCAGAATAATTCAACAACTTCTCAACAGAACAATCATTTGCTGCTTGAAGGAGATGCGGGAATCAGATATAAATTTTTACCCGACCAATATTGGATATCTCCCTATGTGCAAAGCAGCCTGGGCTTATCCAGGTATAGTTCTAGTTACAGATTGTATTTGCCGGAAGGGATAGGTGTGCAAGTAAAACTTTTCGAAGAAGCATATTTGATAGGCAACGCACAGGAACGCATCGTAATTGGTTCTGCTTTAACTGACCATGTATTTTTTAGTTTGGGGATTGCAGGCACAATAAACAAAAAAAAGAAAACTCTAAAACGAAACCTTGTCGATGCAGCAGATAATGTTCCTTCAAAAAAGATAATGCCAAAAGATTCAGATGGCGATGGTATTCCGGACAGCGTAGATGCATGCCCGTTAGTCAAGGGTTTCGCAAAATACAAGGGGTGCCCCATCCCAGATAGTGACGGAGATGGAATAAATGACGATGAAGATTCCTGTCCACATGTAACAGGTGTTAGTAAATATCATGGATGTCCAGTTCCAGACCGTGATGGTGATGGAGTAAATGATGAGGTTGACGAATGCCCGGATATTTATGGAACCCTATCCAATCATGGTTGCCCGGAAATAAATAAAACCACGATCGATATTATAAACCGAATCGCAAGGAATATTTTCTTTGAAACAGCAAAATTTAAATTACTCGCAAAATCCTGTAAGAGTCTGGATACCGCAGCAATGATTTTGAATGCAGATAAAAATCTAAAATTGAATATTGAGGGGCACACAGATAATGTGGGAACTCCTGCATATAACCAAACGCTCAGCGATAATCGTGCAAAAGCTGTATTGGAATATCTTCATCAAAAGGGTATTGACCTCGTAAGACTTCATGCCAATGGTTTCGGACTAACCAGACCCGTTGCTGACAACACGACGATAGCCGGCAGGGCATTTAATCGAAGAGTAGAATTAAACCTTCATTACCAATAAGTAGTTTTCAAAAAAAGAAAATCATTTACGCATTTACCATTAAAAAAGGTACCGGGAAAAAAACGGGTGTTACCCCGTGTTTTTCACGTTTTTTTCAATCTCTTTTCAAACGTTAAAATTGATATGAGAAGTTATATTAATGAAGATTTCATTAAATATTAGTGTGTTATTTAGATGCCGGGCTACACATAAACGTTACCATGTATTTTTAGATTAATAGGAAATACTCACTACGTATATTTATCTAAGGGTATTTTTTTCTTGAAATTTAAATTCATATTTACAGTCTACTTACCCATTTTACCAAAACAAAATTATTACCCCTAAACTGCAGAAGAAATGCTTTCTTCAAAATCCATAATTTTATTGGAACAGAATTTCTCGTTCCTTTTACTTCAAACACGCAGCAAAATATATTTTTTTAGGATTCAATTATTCATTCCAGAAAAAAATCTGCACTCAATCCAGCCTGCAAAAACTTTCACTTCATGTTGTGAATTTGCGACTATGTTTTTGTGTCACAAATTTCACCACCAAATCCATTCACTGTTGAATACAAGCCCGTTCTTCAGACTTCCTAATTTATCACCTAAAACATTCTTGCCAAATGCTTACCTCTTATTTAATAAACTCAGATGAAAAATTAACTCAGCAATTTACAGTTCATAATTACAAACAAAAAATTATAGGTCCGGGGATCGTTGCTGGCCTTAATGCATTATCTCCGGAAAAAAATATTGTGAATCGGAATAAAGAAAAACAGCAACTCCCAATGTTTTTGATAAATACAAAAATAAAACAAAAAATAATCCGCAGCCTGCCGAAACTTTTCTGCGTAAAAATCGAAAATGAAAATCAAAAACTGTCTATGCTTTTTTGGTTTAGAGGTAAAGGAAATCAAATTAAAGAAAGGTTTTTACAAATCACAGATTATACTGACGCCTATGCTGGATTCTTTGAAGAAAAAAGCATTGACGTAATGACTTATTCGACATGGGAATATAATTATCCTTATATCAGGAAATATTCGTTCGGGGAATTTTTAAAAACAATAGAACTTATAGACAATCTCTAAGATGAATTAAGTAAGAACCGGTTTTGCCATTTCGGAATTACTTTTTTTAGTTGCTACCTATATTCAGATAATACAGACTGAATTCGTAAAATCAAAAAATTAAAACACAGTTGGTGAGATTAATTGCCAACCAGTTCATTTTGACCAAAAATCAATTTGAATAATAATTTATCATTTTAATCACAAAAAAATTAAACAATGAAAAAGCTTATCAGGAAAATGATTAAAGTATTTGATTTGTCAAATCGCCTAAACAAAAGAAGGCGTCAAAATTATATACCAAAACTCCGGCGAATTGATTGAAGTATCAATTTACAAAAAAACAACGTAACTGAATTTTTAATGCCGTAGAGAAAATTCATAAAATATAAATCAATTCTTGTTCAAAAGATTTTCAATTAAATCCAATTAATTATGAAAGCTTGATCTGAAAGAGATATATCTGATCGCGACAATTAATTATAAATAAAAAACTTCTATATGACCGAAACTAAAATTTACTGCGAAATAAAATATGAACATCTGTCCAATTCGGCGCAGGTAAAAATTACCGAAATAGAAAATGAAGTGATCCCAAAATATAAACGGGTAAGCATCCGCGAAAAGAAAGCAAATCAACCAAGAATTGAAGTATTGACCGTTGAAACCATCATCGTTGAACCTACTGTTAAGCGAAAAAAAAAATCAAAGACCTGGATCACTGATGGAATCGAATATCACATGGAATGGCTTGAAGGAGAGATCATCTTTGACGTCGAGGATATTTCAGATTTTGTAAAACAAAAAACTCAGGAATTAAATACTACCCGCTTAAATCCATGATCAATTCTTACTCAACTTTTAAAATTCAGAATATATGCTTACGACTTATTTTGCAAACCATCAGCATGATCATATCAAACCATTTTCCATCCAGCATTATAAAAAAAGATTTCCGGAATGTGAAGTGGTAATTTCTGAAGATTGCACGCCGGATGTTTCTGAAGCGATCGCTCGTTGCTGGAAATTTGAAAATGATGGTTGGGTTTTGATAGACAATGTCATCAAAAAAAACTCCAGGTCACTTTTACCAAAGCTATTTTGTGTGGCGATTGAAAATGAATATCAAAAAGAATTCATGCTTTTTTGGTTCAGAGGTGGGGGTAACAAGATTGAAAAAAATTTCAAGAAAATTGAAACTTATAAAAATTTATTTATTGGATTTGTCACCGAGAGGAAAATTGAAGCATATGAGTCTGTCATTTGGGACACTAAATATCCTGAAACTGAAAAATATTCTTTCCGGGCGTTTATTAAGACACTTGATTTCATAAATGCAAGAAGTAATTCCTAAAACATTAGCTCTATAATCACCTCGGTGATATGTCGTTTGCGGAATTTTTTCTGAATACTGTAACCCATTTATTGCAATTAGCGAAAAGGTAATGGTGGATCTGAAAATATTAGAAAGAGAAAAACCTGCTCAACAGTTGATGCATCCGCATTATGATAATTTTGGTAAAATAATTTCCAAACAGGACGCGATAAATTATTTGCGTCCTTCTATTGATGAAAAAATTATTTTATTTTCGGCATTATCCGGAAATATAAAGGGCTTCAATTGCAGACAAAAGAATTTAATCTGCAAAAATAAAATTATTGATCGCCGGCGAATTTTATGAATATGAAAAATTTAAGAAGAGTTAATTGATACACATAACGTACGAGATTCGCTGATCTTAAGAACTGATTTCATATCCGAAAGCAATGTAAAATATTATTTGCACTCGGCGGACGCAGTTGTTTAGCCATATCGCGAAGCAACGCAAAGCGGCGTACACTCCTCACCCTTTCGAAAAACCGATGATCGATTTAAACATGTGTGAGTTTGCCGGTTTTAGTTCTGCATAAAAAAGTTGGGTTCGTTGATGAACCAAATGCAGAATCCATCGGTGCAGCAATTCCCGAGCATTATGAGGCAGAAGAAAATTATTTTATCTCTAATATTCGCACAGAAAAGCAAAAATATCCACAGTCAAAACAGGCAAGAACAATTACTGTTCTGACTAATGGTCTGCATAAGAAAGAATCCTTTGCATATTGGACTTGAAGTCCATTCGCCATTTTAAAATAATTCAATTATTTAAACAGTATTCAATTTTTTCCACCTCACATAACCCGATAATTTTTAGCCAACGAGTGATTTTTTTGAATCATTATAGAATGAAAAACCAAGTGACTTCAAAATAAAACCAGCAGCTTCAATTTTTTTTGTCCATTTGCAAACTACAGAAATCTTCTCCTGATTATTTTTTTATTTCTTATGAATTGGAAAAATCGGTTAACCCGTATAAAGCTGCAAAAATCCGCCAGTAAAAAAACGGGTGAATTCACCCGTTTTTTTACGGTATTTATTTTCCCGGCGATTAATGTGAATTTTTAAAAACTGTAAGAAAAAATATAACCTACTACATAATGATCTCATTGCCCGATC
>DATHPY010000020.1:0-2308 GCA_035483315.1 Puia sp.
ACTCCATCTGCATAACCACTCATCTCTGTTCCCGGAGCGCCATATTGATAATAATATTTTCCGTTGTGCTTCGTCATCCAGCTACCTTCAATAAAAGGATCGAGAAAGGTGTTATCCATATTTTCACCAAAACGTTGCCAGCCGTAACGCCAATCTTCGAGCATATAAATTTCCTGTCGCGCTCCGGTTGGTTTAAAAGTTTTTCTATCCAACTCAATTCCATAAGTCGGAAAACGATTACTACTTCCATTGTACATATACAATTTTCCGTCATCATCCGTAAAAAAAGCAGGATCCCATCCGCCAATTTCAAATGAATCTACAAGCGGTTTCCATTCATTAGCTTTTGGATTCGTGCTCATCCATAAAGTAAAATTTTTTGTGTAGGTAGAACCAAATACGATCATTGTGTCGCCAACAATTCCAACTGCAGGCGCGCAGAGTTCATCATAAACTTTATTCCACGGACGCAGAAATCTTTTAGAAATAAATTTCCAGTTCAGCATATCACTGCTCCACCAGTAACCCCATTGATTGGTGGAGAATAAATAATAATCGCCTTTGTATAAAACGATAACAGGGTCTGCAGTTGCGCGATGACGTCCCCATTCGGAAAAATCCGGAATTGGCGTGTAGCCATAATCAATGTTGATGGGGTTACAGTAGGTTCGCCTCACCCCCAGCCCCTCTCCTCCCGGAGAGGGGCGCTGCTGCGCACATGTTTTTACCGTTAGTAAACCGAAGCATAATAGTAGCACAACAGATGAACGGATTGCGACGCAAGAATGTTTAACCGGAGTTACTGAAGCTGGTATCATTATTTTTTTTCAAAAAATTATTTTGTCAATACTAAAATTTCCCGGGCCTGTAAAAATAAAAACCAGCGCGAGTATGGCAAATAAAAATGGATACTGATCATCCATCCAGATTTTTCCGCTGCCGATAATGAAAGAAATATAAAGCATGGTACCGATAATTATTAAACACGCAATGCGCGTAAATAAACCTGCTGCAAGTAAGAGACCGCTGATAAATTCAGAAGCTTTACCAAGATAAGGTATGAATGTTGGCGATGAAGAATGCTTGAACATTTCCCAGGTTGCGTATTCTTTCATTTTTTCGGCGTCGAAAACTTCCCGGCCGTGATAGATAAGAAAAATTCCGACAATAATTCTTACACATGCAATACCATTAGATTGCATTAAAGATTTTGGAGAGAAAAAATTATTCATAAGCAGATATTAGTCGCAAGACGTCAGACGTGAAATGTGAGGCTCTTCTTTTGACATTTCACGTCTCACTTTTCACGTCGTTCATTTCAGGGCTTCGTCTTTTTCTTTTTCAAGAAAATTAGAAGCTTCCTGTAATCCAGTTGTTTCCCATTCCAGTAAAGCCTCGTCCGGTACAGCTTCTATCGGAACTGTGCTTGAATTCGATGGTTCATTATAAGGAACATTTGAACTTCTGTTGTAGCAAGAAATCAACGACCATCTTGAATTATCGGAAAGGTTTGCTTCTGACCGATGCAATAAATTACTGTGAAAAAATAATGCGTCACCAGCTTTTATTTCTACATAAATTATTTCCTGTGTTTTTAATGCGAGGTCAACATAATGTTGTGACGCGCCAACCTGCTCACCGGAAAAACCATGTTCAATGCGCCCCATTTTATGTGTGCCTTTTATTACCTGCAAACATCCGTTTTCTTTATTTGCGTCGGTGATTGCGACCATTACAGAGATCATCTGATCAGGAAATAAAAATTCATTTTTATACCAGTAACCATAATCCTGATGCCATTCCCACGCTCCGCCAACTTTTGGTTCTTTTTGCATCAGCTTGCTGTGAAAATGACAAACATCAGAATCTCCATCCATTAATTTATCTACCGAATTTATTATACGCTCACTTTTTGAAAGCAATCCATATGCATCATTTCCCGGTTTATACCACAGCGCAAGTTTTGTTTTTTTCCCGGATTGATCATTCAGATCAAAAGAATGTTTGCGCATCATATCATCTTCTGTTGCAATTGCGTAAAGCTTTTTTACCTCATCGTTGTTCAAAAAATTTTTGATAATTACATATCCATCCCTGTTATAGTCTGCAATTTGCTGCGGAATTAATTTAAAGTTTGACATAATTATTAATTTAAAAGTCAAAAAAAATTTATAAATGGCCTCACCCCTTTCCGCGCGGAGAGAGGCTTTGAGAACCTGAGATAACTTAACCTCTCAACATTTTAAGAATTCAACTTATCAACTATTTCAGCCACGGGCTTTCGAATCCTAATTTCTTTAATCCGGTT
>DATHPY010000021.1:0-19265 GCA_035483315.1 Puia sp.
GCGACAGACTTCTTTTTGTTTTGTTCGATATACACAATATCGTTTTGTTGCAAATAAAAATAGGGAGATTTCAAAACCTCCGGTTTGGTCAGATCTATGCGGCCAAATTCTCTTACGCCATTATTTTCTCTTATTATCAAAACGTTTTCCCTGCGGCCATACAAAGTGATATCGCCGGATAAAGCTAAAGCCTCAAATATATTTATCCGGTCACTGGGTATACTGTACAAAGATGGCTTGGCAATTTCTCCGAGCATAGTAAATCTGAAATTTAAAAACCGCACCGTGCAATATGGATTATTAAGGTAGTGACTAAGTTTTGCAACCAGCGTATCCTTAAGTTGACTTCTTGTATAACCTTCCACGTGCAACTTGTTTAATATTTGATATTCTATATTTCCATTTTCGTCTACAAGATATCCGGGAGTTGTTGGCGAGGCTCCTAAAGCCGGTTGAGTTACTTCGTTGCTTCCCGAAATACCGCTAGAGTTGGATGATGTTGTAGCGCCTAAAAGCGGTTGATTAAATATTTTTGTCGCCTCGGGATCATCGCTATATACAATGATGTTTAACAAATCTCCTTTTTGAATAATGGGTTCCACGGTTTTTATCTGGCTAAGTTGCGCAGTGTCAAACTGACCTTGCATATATACATAAGGCCGCGTAGTGCCGCATGAGCTGAGCATCACCGTTAGAATCAGAAAAAACGGAATAGATAAACATATTAATTTTCTGGTTGAAAAAAGTAAACGCATTTTTTTAAAATAATTAACGTTCAAAACTACTATTTTTAAACTATAGCTATATTCGATTTGTCTATAACGGCAACGAGAGAGTAACCAATGCTTTCAATGATAACCTGCACTTTATTATTCAGCACTTTTGTTATTGTGGCTTCATTATCCATAAACATTCCCTGCTGAATTTTTATTTTCATGTCTGACCTTAATGAGATTGGCTGAGCAATTACATTTTCGTATTCGTTAAGAAATTTTTTTATAATATTAATTTCTTTTTCTTTTACCACTGCCGGCTTGCCCTGCCAATATACAAAATTCACCACGCCATTGGTCATGCGCACTTTTGTTTTTTCATCTTCTGAAACCTGCACAAAAATGTACGATTTAAAAAGAGGCTCTTCTACGACTTTTATTCTGTCGCTCCATTTTTTTCTTACTTTATTTAACGGGCAATAATTCTCCACTCCTTTTTCATCAAAAAGCTTGTGTACTTTTTTTTCCCATCGCGGTTTTGTGTACACAGCATACCATTTTTTTTCTTTGCTCAAAAAAATTATTTATCTTTTTCAGTGAACAGTTTTGTACAGAGCTTCGCCACCTCGGTCACATTGTAATTTTAAAAAATGACAGAGCATAAACTTCATCAACGTCTTTACCTACAACTAAAAAAGGTACAAGCAAGAGTTCTCCTGAACTACTTCTTATACCCTTCCATAATTTAATTTATAACAATAATTTCCGCAAACTTCTTCACTGTAATTTTAAGATTTTCCCGATAACTTCAATTTCATGCATATAACGTTAAAGCTACTATTCAATTGCACTTAATTACAGAACACATTTTTAAATTTATTGCCGTGCAAATATAGTGGATTTTAGCATGCAAATTTTTTTGGCAGATTATGAAAATCACGCTTTTCGCTTAGTTATTTGATTTAAAAAGTACAGATGAATTCAGTTTATTTTGTAGCGGATAAATAAGTTTAGTATCGAATTTTGTTGAGATGTCGTGTTTATTTTTTTAAAAAAACTCCGCTGATTTCAAGACTTAGAAAATAGTTGTGGATACTTCAATAAACAATGTGTATTAGCTGTGCACATTAATAATGTGGTTACAATTAGGTAACCATTCGTTCATATTGCGTTAAACTTCGCTTCACTTTGCGCTGATAGCTTCGCTGCGTTATTTATCCAAAACAATTATCATCATTCAGGGGAAATAATTTTGCTTTTTTTGTAATACGATCAACCGTTCGAATAAGATTTCAAAAAAATATTAAACCTTTGTCCGAGTTATAAAAAAAGTATTTACCTTTTCGTTACCAAAATTATTTAACCGCAAAAAATCACTGTTTATGAGATTTTCCATTAATCGTCTCCGATTAATTGTTAGCATGCTATTCTTAGCATTGTTACAATTCAGCGCCAGCTACGCGCAAAAAACAATTACCGGTCAGGTACTCTCAAAGTCAGACCAGACGCCAATTCCAGGAGCTACTATTTTACTTAAAGGAACAAAAGTAGGAACATCTACTACTGTTGACGGGCATTTTGCAATCAAAGCAAAACAGGGGGATGTATTGATAATTAGTGGCGTTGGTATTACCCGGCAGGAAATTACCATCGGAGAAAATAATCCGATAGAAATAACAGTTGCTGCAGATGCAAAAAATTTAAATGAGGTTGTTGTAACGGCAACAGGTATCAAAAAAGAAGCGAAACGTTTGGGATATGCACTTCAGACTGTTGATGCATCTGCATTTACCAAAGCCAGAGAAGCAGACCCTGTTAACTCACTTAAAGGAAATGTAGCTGGTCTTGAAATAAATGTCAATTCCGAAATAGGTCATCCTGCAGATGTAATAATGCGTGGAGAAAACGATCCAAGCGATCGCCCTATGTTTGTGGTTGATGGTGTACCAATAAGTTCTGATACATACAATCTGAATGCAGACGACATTGAAACATTTACAGTATTGAAAGGGCCAAATGCTGCTGCATTATATGGTTTTCAGGGAAAAAACGGAGCCATTATTATTTCAACAAAAAAAGGAACAAAAAACAAAAGAGGTTTTTCAATAGATTTTAACTCCAGTACGCAAATCAGCAAAGGTTTTATCGCTTTACCAAAATACCAGGACTCGTATGGCCCTGGCGATAATGGTAAGTATGCGTTTGGCGGCGGGGGTTCCAGTCCAGCTTCTTATTTTGGTAACGGAGCAATAGGTGTTGGTGTAAATGATTATGATTATGATATTTGGGGGCCGCAATTCAGAGGTCAGTTATTACCCCAATATGATGGAGCATATGATCCAACGCAAACTTACACTACCACTTTTGCTGATGGAAGCACTTATACTGGTCACGTTGCACCTACACCTTTTGTGAACAGAGGGAAAAACAACCTGAAAAGATTTATACAAGCCGGACTCCTTCAATCGAATAGTATTTCAGTGAGCTCATCTACAGAAAAAACTGATGTCAGGCTTTCTCTTGGTAATACTTATCAAAGAGGAATTGTTCCAAACACGCAACTTAATAATGGAAATTTTACAGCAAGTGTTGTTCAAAGATTTGATAAGAGTTGGACTTTGACCAGCTATATTAACTACAGCAGACAGTCAACTCCAAACGTGCCTGATGTTGATTATGGCCCAAACAGCATTATTTATAACATTATTATTTGGGGAGGTGCAGACTGGAGTATAACTGATCCCAATATCCGAAATTACTGGCAGCCAGGAAAGGTTGGCATTCAGCAAAACTATGCAGAATATTACCGCTATAATAACCCCTGGTTCATGTCTTATGAATGGTTAAGAGGCCATTATCAGAATAATACTTATGGTTATGTTTCATTGAACTATAAGATAAATGATAATTTCGATTTACAATTCAGACCCAGCCTGACCACTTATGATATGTTCAACTCTGAAAAAATGCCTTATTCCGCCGATGTGTACGGACGCCCGTTACACGAGGGGGATTATAGGGAAGATAGAAGAGCTTTATTCGAATCAAATGAAGAAATTCAGGCAAGATATCATAGAAATGATGTACTCGGATTTTTGGATTTACAGGTATTAGGCGGTGCAAATGCCAGAAATTTCAGCTTCAATTCCGATTATGAAACTACCAACTATCTAAATGTTCCGGGGATTTACGCATTTTCAAATTCATTAAATCCTGTACAAGGAACAAGTTTTCATTCAAACATGCTGGTGTTAAGCGCTTATTATTCTGTTGATCTGGGCTATAAATCATATTTAATAGCTAATGTTACCGGCCGTGTTGATAAATCATCATCATTACCTGCTAATACCAACAGTTATTTTTATCCTTCTTTCAATTTGGCAACTGTCATTTCAGATTATGTAAAACTTCCTGAAGGAATATCGTTTTTAAAATTGAAAGCTTCTTATGCTGAAAGCAAAGATGGCGGTACATCGCCATTATTCACTACCAATTTGGCTACTGTGCCTGCATCTAATCAATACGGTTATAGTTGGAGCTCTCCATATGGGGGACCGGCTCCGTCTTATCCATTTTCACCAACTTATGCTTTAACTCCTACTTACAGCAGCCAAAGCAGTGCTCAATATACAGACCAGACCATTAATCCTCAAATTGTCACACAGGATAGAAAAGCGACTGAATTTGGAGCGGACATCCGTTTTCTTCAAAACAGATTGGGGCTTGATGTAACTCATTATCATTATAAAAATACAGGTATCGTAAATCAACTCACCACCGATGCTTCTGGTTATTCATCTTATCTCACAAACGGAAACGTTTATACCAATGATGGATGGGAAGTTGTACTTAATGGTCGTGCAATATCTAACCCGAATGGCTTTAGCTGGACTATAACTGCCAACTTTTTCACCTACATCAGAAAATGGGTAAATTATGCTAATCCTGATCATTGGGAATATAATGGCAAAAGAATTGATTTGGTTTATGGAGATGGATTTGTGAGAACACCTGATGGAAAATTGGTTATTGATCAAACGTCGGGGGTATATGACCGTTACTCTGATTTAGGATCTACAGCACAAAGAATATATGGACATTCTGATCCTGACTGGCAGTGGGGTTTAATAAATACGCTGAGTTATAAAAATTTCTCCATGCATTTTCAATTTGATGGAATTGTAGGTGGCGTAATAGAAGATTATGTAAGATTAAAAACGCTTCAGGGAGGCCGTCATATTGAAGCCGCAGAGGGCGCACTTGGCGCGGCAAGACCTATGGATGAAGCTAATATACCCGCATATACCGGTGATGGCGTAAATTTGACAGGCGCTGCAATTCAGCTCGATCCTGTTAACGGAACAATTACCAATTTCAAAGATTTGACAGAGCAAAAAAATGCTACAAAAAGTTTGGTGCAGCCATTCGTTTATAACGCGGCTTCTATCCCAGATTTGAATATGATCAATAAAACCTACGTTAAGTTAAGAGAAGTGACGATAACATATAAATTACCCGACAATATATTTGGGAAGAAATCTTTTGTACAAGCTGCAACAGTTTCATTTGTTGGAAGAAATTTGTTATACTTCTTCCCTAATCGTTACAAAGATTTAGATGTTGATCAATACACACAAGATAGTGGTTCAGGTCTTCAAACGCCTACAACCCGTAGTTATGGTTTTAATCTAAATCTTTCCTTCTAATTCATAAATTAAAAAAAATGAAACAGTTTAAATACTTTGCCTTTGTTATTGTAAGCGTTTTAATTTTCGCTTCATGCAATAAAAAGATCGAGAGCTACCAAGCTAATCCCAATGCGCCCACGAGCGTTCCACCTGATTTGATTTTAGGTACCGTGTTGACAGATATCTCCGGCACCGGAAGTGCAGGCAATTTAGGAGGTATAAACTCCTGGGGTGAAGTTGCCCAGTGGGATCAGTATCATTGCCAGAACTATAATTATTATGGTAATAATATCTATTCCTGGACTAGTGGTTCTTTTGATCCCTATCTTGTAATAAAGAATGTTGTGCAAATGGAAAAAGAAGTAACATCGAGAGGGGGTGCAGCAGTAAATCCATACGAAGCACTTGGGAGATTCATAAAAGCTTATTATTATTACAATATGACTTCTATGTTTGGCGATGTTCCCCAAGCAGAAGCAGTAACTACACCTATAAATCAAACTCCAGCTTATACGCCCCAAGAGCAGGTGTTCGCCTATGTTCTGAGTGAGCTTGATTCAGCAAACTCCGATTTAGCTGCTCTTATTGCCGCTAGTGATAACTCATTATCTCCTACGCAGGATATATATTTTGGAGGAGATCTTACAAAGTGGCAAAAAGCTGTGAATTCTTTTAAGTTGAGGGTATTAGTCAGCCTCAGTAATAAATCTAATGATGCCACATTAAATGTTCCTGCACAGTTTGCTACCATTTTCAGTAATCCGACAACGTATCCGATTTTTACAAGTCAGTCTGATGATCTTGAATTTGTTTATAATCCGGGTGGAACAGCTACTTACAGCACTTATCCTTTTAATCCAAGCAATTTTGGCTCAATTGCCGCCCGCTTCAATATGGCGTATACCTATGTCAATGCATTGACGAGCATAAACGATGCACGTGTTTTTGTTACCTGCGAACCCGCATGGGCGCTTGTTGGTAGTGATACTGCTCATCCGGCTCAGTTTCAATATTTTATTGGGGCAAGTACTGGTGAAGCTCTCGGAACAATGTATGCAAATGCCAGCGCGAATGATTATTCTTTTATTAATCGTAACAGGTATTATTCAAATTTTACCGGGGAGCCGGATGTTTTGATCGGATATAAAGAAATGTGTTTTAATATAGCAGAAGCAATTACACGTGGCTGGGTTTCGGGAAGCGCAGAGACTTATTATAAAACCGGAATAGGGGCATCAATGTCATTTTATGGTATTGATACTACGCAAACAAGTTTCACAGCCTATTTTCTCCCGCCCGGAGCTAATTCTGTAACTCAGGTTGCACCCTACCCGGTCAACTTCAATTTTAGTACTTATTATGCTCAACCTTCTGTAAAACTTTCTGCTATACAGGACACAGCCGTTAAACAAATTGTACTTCAGAAATATATCGCCTGCTTTCAGAATTCAGGTTATGAGGGTTATTATAATTGGCGCAGAACCGGCGTTCCCGTTTTTCAGGGCGGCAGTGGTATAGGAAATAATGGTATTATGCCTTTAAGATGGGCATATCCCTCAACTGAGCAAACTCAAAATAAAACCAACTGGAGTGCGGCTTTAAGTAATCAGAGCTTTAGCGCTGATGACATCAATCAGACTATGTGGCTACTAAAATAATTTTCGCATTGTCTTTGCTTTAGTTTTTTATGCAGTTAGTTTCATTTATATCAAGGCGAAACTTTTTGGGTTTCGCCTTTTTTTATTAAGGAAATCATTTATAATTTTCGGTATGAAATATTTTTTTCTTTTCCTTTTTATTTTGCAATCTTTTTCGGGATCAGCTCAATCATCTCACAAAACCGAAAATATCATTATCGTTACACTCGATGGTATGCGCTGGCAGGAAGTTTTTGGTGGAATTGATTCTGTCTTAATGATGAATAAAAAATACACACACGATTCTGCTGATGCTGCAAAATACTGGAGCAGTAATATTTTGGAAAGAAGAAAAAAATTATTCCCGTTTTTCTGGAACACCATTGCAGCGCAAGGTCAATTGTATGGAAACAGAAATATCGGGAGTAAGGTTGATAATGCCAATCCATATAAATTTTCTTACCCCGGTTATAATGAAATATTTACGGGCTATCCAGACTCTGCAGTAAATTCAAACGATAAAATTTATAATAAAAACACCAACGTTCTTGAATTCATCAACCAACAAAAAAAGTACAAAGGAAAAATTGCAGCGTTTGCAACATGGGATGCATATCCGTATATTTTAAATTCTCCAAGAAGCGGCATTTATGTAAATGCAGATTACGACACGCTGAATTTTAAAAATAATAACTTGGAACTCATCAACGATATTCAATTTCTTGATCCGCGCAACACGGGCGAAAGATTGGATCTGCTCACTTATATTGCCGGCAGAGAATATCTGAAAGCATACAAACCCAAAATATTGTACATCGCTTTTGATGAAACCGATGATTACGCACACGCAGGTGAATACAATCATTATCTCAATAGCGCACATGCAGAAGATGGAATGATCGCTGATCTGTGGAATTTAATTCAGTCAATGTCCGAATACAAAAATAAAACAACACTGATTGTAACCTGCGATCACGGTCGTGGTGATAAAATAAAAGATCAATGGAAAGATCACGGTGAACATGTAGAAGATGCAGGTCACATCTGGATCGCAGTTCTCGGGCCGGATACGCCGCCATTCGGAGAAGTGAAACCTCAAACAACTTTATATCAAAAACAAATTGCACCAACGATCGCTGCATTGCTTGGCTTACATTTTGTTCCAGATCACGGAACAGCCGAACCTATTTCAACTATTTTTCAATAAATATTTTTTATGAATAAAGAAGAAGCAAAACAAATCACAGAGG
This sequence comes from Puia sp., assembly GCA_035483315.1. GTDB lineage: Bacteria > Bacteroidota > Bacteroidia > Chitinophagales > Chitinophagaceae > Puia. The sequence goes on from DATHPY010000021.1 coordinate 8,289, forward strand.
AGATAATGAGTTATTATCAGCAACATGGTGGAGAAGAATATGCCGGTGAAAAAGTTACACAATTGGAACACATGGTTCAGGCTGCGCAGTTGGCAGAAGAGCAAGGCTATGACGAAGATGTGATATTAGCTGCGTTTCTTCACGATATCGGTCACATCTGTGAAGCTGGTCATGGCGATAATGAAATGGATGGATTTGGAATAAAAGATCACGAAGAAATTGGCGCAGAATATTTGAAAGAAAAAGGATTTTCAAAAAAGATAGTAAGATTGGTTCAATCGCATGTAGAAGCAAAAAGATATCTTACGTTTAAATACCCTGAGTATTATGATCAGCTTTCTGATGCCAGCAAAAAAACACTCGAATACCAGGGCGGAAAAATGTATGAAGAAGAAGCAGCAGCGTTTGAGCAATATCCCTTATTCGATCTTATAATTAAAATGCGCAGGTGGGATGAAGAAGCAAAAATTGAACACAAACCTTTGCCGGATCTGTCGCGCTATAGAAGTATGATTCTTCATCATCTTGAATCACAAAAAAATTGATGTCGTGAATGATCAATGGTGAATCGTGAATTTTCCGAATTGCATTTTCGCTTCTAAATTTTAAAAACTGTTTGTGAACACATCTGTTGCAACTACTCAAAAACGAAGCCAGCCGTTGGTTGCATTGTATGCTGCCATCATCACATTTCTTACTTACGCAACAGTATATGGTTTTCGAAAAGGTTTTACAGTTTGCACTTTTGATGGCATCAGTTACGCCGGCATCAGTTATAAAACATGGCTCGTAGTAACACAGGTTGTTGGTTACATGCTGAGCAAATTTTATGGCATCCGTTTTATTGCGGAATTAAAACGTTTTGGCAGAGGCAAATTAATCCTGTTGTTAACCGGAATCTCGTGGACGGGCTTGTTATTATTTGCAATTGTTCCCGCTCCTTACAATATTATTTTTATGTTCCTGAATGGATTCCCATTAGGAATGATATGGGGTGTTGTTTTTTCTTATGTAGAAGGAAGAAAAGCGACCGATTTTATTGGCGCGGCATTAGCAGTGAGTTTTATTTTTTCATCAGGATTTGTAAAGACGATCGCAAAAACATTAGAAATAAATTTTCATCTCAATGCAGTATGGGTTCCATTTGTTACAGGACTTGCATTCGCGCTGCCATTAATTCTTTTTGTTTATTTACTTGAAAAAATTCCGCCTCCGTCCGAAGAAGACGTTGCATTAAGAAGCAATCGTGTGCCAATGACAAAAGAAAAAAGAAAAGAATTTGTGCGGATGTTTTTTTTCGGGTTGGTAACTGTTGTGATCATTTATGTTTTCTCCACCATCTTTCGTGATATACGCGATAATTATATGGCAGATATGTTGAAAGAAATGGGCTACAATAACGATCCTTCTTTATTCACAAAAACAGAAACGCCCACAACGCTTATTATTTTACTGATCATTGGCAGCATGGTGCTGATCCGCAATAATTTTAAAGCGTTGATGTATTCTCACTATTTTATTTTACTTGGTTTTGTGATCAGTGGCGTCAGCAGTTTCTTGTTCATACAAAATCAGCTTTCACCAATTTGGTGGATGACATTAGTCGGGCTTGGTTTGTACATGACTTACATTCCATTCAATTGTATTTTTTTTGAAAGACTGATCGCTACATTTAAATTTCCCGGCAACGTTGGATTTTTAATTTATGTAGCTGATGCTTTTGGTTATTTAGGAAGTGTTGGCGTATTAATCACAAAAGAAATTCTTCACGTTAAATTAAGATGGACCAGTTTTTATTCTTATGGAGTTGCCATTTTATCCATCGTTGGCGTTGCGGGAACAATTGTTTCTCTCGTTTATTTTTCTACAAAATATAAAAAAGAAAAAGCTGCTATATGGACAAGCGAACAGCTATTGTTGTAGGTGCGGGCATTGTCGGACTTGCTACTGCACGCGCTCTTGCTCGAAAAGGATTTTCTGTAAAAATTTTTGAACGCACACATAAAGCAGTCGGTGCATCTATCAGAAATTTTGGAATGATCTGGCCAATTGGTCAGCCTGTAGGAAAATTATATGACCGCGCGATCAGGAGCAGAAATATCTGGAAAGAAATTGGCGACGAAAGTAATATCACTTACAATAATTGCGGAAGTCTTCATGTTGCCTATCATCAAGATGAATGGCAGGTGCTACAGGAATTATATGAAGCTTTTAAAAAAGAAGGAAGAGATGTTAGACTGCTGAATAAAGATCAGATAGCAAAAAGATCGGAAGCAGTTGTTCAAAAAAATTTACTCGGTGGATTATTTAGTAATGATGAATTAATTATTGATCCGCGGCAAGCTATTCATTCATTACCTGATTACTTGTCTGAAGAATTTGGGATTGAATTTAATTGGGGAAAGTGTGTAACTAAAATTGCTGAACAAACGGCTTATGTTGGAAAAGAAGCTTACAAAGCAGATCTCATTCTTATCTGCAGCGGCGCTGATTTTGAAACTTTATATCCTGAAGAGTTCACAAAATTTCCTTTTACAAAATGCAAATTGCAAATGTTGCGCTTCGCAGAGCAACCGGGAAAATGGTCTATCGGTCCTGCATTATGCGGAGGTTTATCATTGGTTCATTACAAAAGTTTTACTGCAGCTTCTTCTTTATCTGTTTTGAAAAAAAGATACGAAGATGAAATGGCGGAATATTTAAAATGGGGAATTCATGTGATGGTTTCACAAAATGCACAAGGAGAATTGACTGTTGGTGACTCGCATGAATATGCGATGACGCATGATCCATTCGATAAAGATTTTATTAATAAAATGATCCTTGATTATTTAAAGAAATTCGCTCAGTTTAAAGACTGGACATTGTTAGAAACGTGGAATGGTATTTATCCAAAACTAACTGATGGAGCGAATGATCTGTTTTTTTCTCCTGACGCAGGGGTCTATATTGTTAATGGAGTTGGCGGCGCAGGAATGACATTATCTTTCGGTCTTGCGGAAGAATTAATTGAACAAATATAAACCAGGATATAAGTTTTGTCATTCTTATATTTATCTTAAACCTTTGCTTTACTCTTTTGTCTCATAAAAAGTTTTGTAGCTTTATTTTTTTAGCAAGAAAACTTTTTCCATGAACGTCTTTCTCAGCATTCTCAGAACAATTATCTTATTTGGTGCGATACAGGGATTTATCATCAGCAGTTTACTTTTCTTTTCTAAAAAAAACAGGCAAAGCAATCGTTTACTTTCCGTTTTAATACTTCTAATATCATTGGCATGTTTTAATCTTTATGGAGAATATAAAAATTGGTTTGGTTCAGGTATTTTACAATTTATCACCCAGCTTATTCCATTGGTCATAGCGATGCCCATTGGTCCGCTCATTTATTTCTATACAAAATCTTCGCTCGACCCGAATTTCAAGATCGGCGTAAAACAACGCATTCAATTTTTGCCGGCAATTATTGACATGGTTCCCCAGCTTACAGCAATTATATTTATAATTGGTGTAATTACAGGGTTACTAAAAAATAATCCCGGTCCCTGGGGGAATTTTATTGACACCTATAATGTTTACGCCGATATTCCAAGGTGGATATCGGTAAGTTTTTATGTGTGGCTTTCTGCAAAATATTTGTCCGGCATCAAGAAAAAATATAACGGTAACCTGAATGGTTTAACTGCAAGTTTTAATTGGGTACAACAATTCATTCGTGTATTTCTTGTTTTCCAGGCAATTTGGTTTTTGTATCTTATTCCCTACATCATTCCGAAATATACTGATGCGATGCTCGGCACCTTTGATTGGTATCCCGTTTACATTCCGCTTGCTATATTGGTTTATTGGCTTGGCATAAAAGGTTACGCAATATCTCAACAACAATCTGTCAAAAAAATTACGGTCATTAATTCGCCGTTAACTGTTACAACTATCCAGGAAACCATTTCTTTATTAAACAAAGCAATGCAAAAAGATAAATTATATCTTAATCCAAATCTTACTCTTGCTTTGGTTTCAGAAAATACCGGCACTCCTCAAAAAACAATTTCTGCCGTTCTTAACCAGCATCTTCATAAAAGTTTTAATGAATTTATTAATGAATTCAGGGTTGAAGCTTTTAAAAAAAGAATTCAGCAGCCAGATACGGATCAGTTTACTATTGCGGGAATTGCTTTTGAATGCGGCTTCAATTCCCAGGCAACATTTCAAAGAACATTTAAACAAATTGCGGGAATGTCGCCATCGGAGTTTCGGAATTCAGCTGTTCAGGTACATTGATTATTACTCATTTCCCTCAAAACTGTTCTCAAATCGCGATTTGAGCAATAGTATTTTATTTTTTCTTCTTTATTGAATCGAATTTTGCAATACTTAATTATCACAAAAAAATCAGTCATGAAAACAATTATTTTTATTCTCATCGCAACAATTGCATCTGTATCGTCATTTGCACAATTACAAAATACAAGCTGGATGGGAACAATCAAAGGCGACAATCCACGGAATGCAATTTTGAGTTTTAAAAAAGATAGCGTAACTCTTTATACCGTTTCCGATAGTGAAGTTGTGGAGAGAATGACTTATACAACGAGCGGCTCAACTTTCACTGTAAAAAAAATTGATGGACAAAGTGATTGTGATAATACAACTCCGGGCAAATATGGATTTACTTTTAAAGATGGAAAAATGTTAATAAAACTTATCAGCGATGCTTGTAACGACAGATTGTCCGCGCTTGATACTACAAAATGGAGAAAATGGAAAAATCATCCTGAAGTGAAAGTGAGTGAAAATATTTTGAAACAATATGTTGGTGTGTACGAATTTGATCCGCAGCATCACTTGACAATCACTTTGGAAAATGGAAGGTTATATATTGAAGGACCGAATAATAATCTTCCTAAATCTCCATTGATATCAGAAAGTAATACAAAGTTTTTTTTAAAAATTGCCGGGGTAGAATTTGATTTTATAAAAGATGCGAACGGAAAAGTGATCAAATTCGTCTCTCATGAAGAAGAAGATCATGATGTGAAAAAAATAAAGTAAAGCTTACTCAGCTTTTAAATTTATTTGCCAGGAAACTCCGAATTTATCATTGCACCATCCAAATTTATCGCTAAACGGGTATTTATTTAGCGGCATGAGGATTTGTCCGCCACTAGAAAGTTTTTCAAAAACAGAATCAATTTCTGATTCTGTTTTGCAATTTATATATATAGAAATTGCCGGAGTAAAAGTAAATGAATGTTTCACGAAGCTGTCAATGCACATAAATTCCTGTCCTTCGATGGCAAATATTGCGTGGATCACAGATCCTTCTTTTCCGGGCCCATCTTTTGTATAACGGGAAATACTTTTTATTTCTGAGTTATCAAACAAAGAAATATAAAAGTTCATTGCCTCTTCCGCTTTTCCATCAAACATAAAAAAGGTGGTGGCTTTTTGCATGGTGTTTAATTTCTTAGTTATTCAATTTTCTTTTTCAAGAAATTCAGGTAAAGATTTTCCAATTAAATATGTCCATCCTGCTTCAAAATTCTTTCTTGCAAAGTCTTGCGTGTCCGGGAAAGTTTCTAATCCTTCATGTGTTAACTTCAAACGCGTTTTGCCTTTTTCATCGAACAATTCAAAAGTAACAAATGAATTACCGGGTTGTCCTTCATATCTCCAGCTATATTTAAGTTTTTTATTTAACACTACTTCTTCTATTTTGCAAAGGTGCAAAAATATTCTGCCTTCATTTTCTCCTGTAAATTGAAACTCAAAACCAACAACCGGTTTAAATTCGGCAATTTCAAAATACCATTTCTTCATATCATCTTTATCAGTTAAAGCTTTCCAAACTTTTTCAACGGGTGAGTTGTACACGCGTTCAATAACAAAAGGTTCATTCAGAGTCATGATTTTTTGTTTTTGGATGAAGAATTTAGTTTTTTCATTTTATTGAGTTTCTTTTCAGCAATTTTTTCCTCATTTAAAAAAATCTCAAGTGCATCTAATTTGCTTGTCCAAAATGTACGGCATTGATCAACCCATTGGGATACCTTATCGAAAGATTTTAAATTAGCCTCACAATATCTTTCTCTTCCTTTTTGCTTAATAATAATAATTCCACACTCAGTGAGTATTTTAATGTGTTTGGAAATAGCCGGCCGGCTTATATCAAATTTATCTGCAACTCCGTTGAGATTCAAAGATTTTTTTGAAAGAATATTAATTATTCGCCTGCGCGTTGGATCTGCTATTGCCTGGAATACATCCCTCCTCATAAAGTATTATTTATGTAACTAAACGGTTACAAATATATGAGTAACCATTCAGTTACGAAAATTTTATTTTATCCAAAAACAAAACAGGCAAACTGTATCATTAAAATGTGATACAATTTGCCTGTTTTTAAACTTTTTGTATTTTCCGGAAAAAGTTAATCAGTCAAAGTAATTGCAAAATGGAGTCCGCTTCACTTAGATTTGCTTGTTGTACTTTTCTACAATTTCTGAATTTCCTTCTGTATCTGTTTTTACAGTTGTCCAGGTAGTTTCGTCTTCGAGTTTGATAAAATAATTTACAGTTTCATTTGTTGTGACTTCAGTAACTCCGTAAATTTTATTGGATGGATATTTCTTTTTTAATTTCCATACAATATTTATAGGGAGATTTTCTTCGGTATAATACCGCGTAGCTTCTAAAATATTTCCGTCAAAATCGTAATTCACGATGGTGCGAATTCCATTTTGCTGAAATTGCGCAACATATTTTTCATCGCCGGTTTGCCAGTTCACATTTTGCGCATTAGGAAATGTTTCTTTGAACGATTTTAATACTTTCTCATTTACAGTATTGCTAAATCCGGAAATGGCTATGCAGCAAAATAATGTGCATAATGCGCTGATAAGATATTTTTTCATGTCGTTGCTTTTTATTGATAAAAAAATATACAATAAATGTATGGTAGGAATGCACTGATGACAAGCCAATATACGCAAGTGGCTATTGGTTTGATCCTCTCAAACCATATAGATTTTATATTGAAAACCGAAGGATGTAAAAATTAATCTGAAGTATGCAAAAATAAGTACGAAGGCTTTCGGCGATGGTATTTTTTTATTTAAGTTTTTTTGTTAAAGTTGAGTAACGGAAAATTATCCTTCACAAAATCCCGCAGAATTATATTTCGCTTATCCATTTTTTAAAAGAAGCTGCGTTTTCCTGGCTTACAATTATTTCTTCACTAACCGGTAAAGTCAACTCCACACTTATCTTACTTCTTTCAAGCGGTTTAAATCTTTTAATAAAATTTGCATTGATTATGTATTTTCTATTGGCCCTGTAAAAATATTTTTTATCAAGGTCTTCTTCCAGGTCACTTAAATTATTTTTATCAGCAAGGTATTTCCTGCTGTCTTTATCTACCAAAAAAATAAGTTTATGCTCAGTAAAAAAATAAGCCACGTCGTCAAGTTTCACGGTTTGAAATTCAAGTCCTTTTTTTACGATGATGCGCGATCTTTTTTTCTCGTGGTTGTTCAGATAATCGAATAATGCAGAATGATTATTTACAAAATAAGTTTGCAGGTTTTTGTATTTGCGTATTGCCGTTCTTAATTTATTTTGTGCGATGGGTTTTAATAAATAATCTATACTGTTATAATCAAATGCCTGGGTTAAATATTTATCGTAAGCTGTTGTAAAAATTATCGGGCAGGTAATATTGCAGGCTTTAAAAATATTAAAAGACAAACCATCGGATAATTGAATATCCATCAATATCAAATCTGGTTGTTGATTACTATTAAGCCATTTTACACTTTCATCAACGCTGCTGCAGGTTGAAATGTTTTGAATGTTTTCATCTGCCTGTAATAATTCGTCTACTAAACTTTCAAATGCAGGTTTTTCGTCTTCGATGATTAGTACGTTCATAAATTAAAATTTTAAGATTGGCAATTTCACACTAAACGTTCTGAAATTATTTTCAATGATGATGTTTCGTTTCGTAATCAGTTTATACCTATTGTCTAAGTTTGACAAACCTATTCCCGACGTTGGCACCGCATAATTTTTGGGGTTGATGGCGTTTTTCACAATCACATAATTTGAAGAAACAGATACATTAATGCCTAGTGGAATTTTATCATTAAAATCATTATGCTTGATGGCATTTTCCACGAGCGCCTGCATCGAAATTGGTGGTATTAAAAAATCTTCAGCCGCGAGATCGTTAATTTCAATCATCATATTCACTGCTTCGCTGAACCGGATCTTAATAAGATAAAAATAATTGGAAATAAACTCTATTTCTTCTTTCAACAATACAAGGTCCTTTTCTTTATTACTTAAAATATAACGATATACTTTTGCAAGTGTATCATTATACAATCTTGCATTTAACGGATCTTTTGTAATGAGATAAGAAAGTGTATTTAATGAATTGAAAATAAAATGAGGGTCAATCTGGTTTTTAAGGGCTTCGAGTTCGGCCTGCGCTTTTGCAATATTTAATTGTTCAACCGTTGATAAATTATATACACGTTCCTGGTTTAGAAATATATTCTCATAAATACTCGTAATGAACATGGAAGAAATAATAATGATAATTACCGAATTAAAAACAGGCGACCAATTGCTATTTGGTTCTTTTGATAATAATTTCCATCCATCGAGTAATAAAATTGATGACGCTCCTGAGAAAATAATATTCGCGCTGAAAAGAAGACAAATGATTTTATAGTATTTATCGTACCTCCGTTTAAATTTGTTTCTTATAAAATAAACTAACCAAACATTACCCTGCCAAATGGCGAAAGAAACAAAAATAAAATATGCGTAGCATGCAAGCAGTTCGGCAAATGAATAGCGGCTGTTTGTTATCAATCCGGTAATATTCGGAATAACCAGCGCCAATAAAAGAACACCTAATAATTTTATCGCTCTATCATTTAAAACTTCATCTTTCATCATAGCAGCTTAACTTAAATAATTACACGTTTAAGTAACTTATTTTCCAACCTCAGAAATTGTGTAGTAGAACGATACAGCTAAATAATCTATTAAATGGCCGAGAAAAAAGTTAATTGTTACAAAAGGAAATTTTTAAGGTTGAAAAAAAGTTCTGCAATTTTTTATCCCCCATTATTAGGCAGGTTCAAGTACTATAAATGCTGCTTCATTACTCCAAAATACTTGTTGAGTAATGTTTGCATTATTTTTTTAAAAAATGATATTAATTTCATCGCTCTATCTAAAGCTATTCCGGGGAAAAAATTTCTCAAAGGCAACTTCCCCGGTTATTAAAAGTTGTCTATAGAAGTTTTCTCATGTGACCGCAGGTGGTTTTTACCACCTGCTTTTTGTTAATACTGTTACTTTTTTAAGCTGAAAAAATATGGCTTCAGCACTCATAACTTATGGTTTAGATTGAATTTCTCCTGAATTGACCTGATTAATCCCTGCAAAACAACAACTGATAACAGACTGCATAAGCCTTTTAATTAACTTTATTAAATCAGTCCCTATGCAAATACTAACTATTTAACTACTGCTCATGAATATTTATCCGTTTGTTTTTTCAAACAACCTAAAATACCGCATCACACGTCACACATTATTTTGGCTGGTATGGATTGGATATTATACCGCTTTCATGACGTTATCATGGATGGAAAAATATCCGTTCTCTGTTGCCTTTCCGGCATCGCTTTTTGAAGAAAGCTTGGCAATGCCGCTTGATATTATTTTTTGTTACGCCATTCTTTATTATCTAATACCGCGTTATCTTTTTAAAGGAAGATATATTTTAATGGTTTTGCTATGGATTGCTTTTAGCCTGCTGCATATTGTTTTTTTCAGGCTTTATAGTGATCATGTAATTCCCGCAATCCGCTCTTCGTATCATTTGCCTTATAGCATACATTCGAGCAGTTTTTTATGGACATTTTTTTATGTGTTTACTCAAATCAATTTGGAAGCTTCACTTGCAGCAGCAATCAAGCTGGGAAAAATGTGGTATGTAAAACAACGCGAACTCGACATCATTAAAAGTGAAAAACAAAAAATTGAGCCGATGGAGAATGGAAAGATACAGCCTGTGTTTTTAGTAAATGCGTTAGATAAGATAGAAATACTTGCCGTTGAAAAACCATCAATGATTCCATTTGCCATAAAGAAAATAAAAAGCCTTTTGCTGTATGTTATTTATGATAACAATCAACCAAAAGTAAGTTTGGAAAAAGAATTGCGCCTGCTGGAAGAATTTGTTGAGCTGGAAAAGATTGGTAGTAATAATATGAACGTAACTATGAAGATCATCGGAAATACAGACGGAGAAAGAATTGCGCCGTTTATAATTTTACCGTTAATAGAAAATAGTTTTCGTCAATTGGCAAAACTTGATCTGAAAAATAAATTTCTTAATCTTGAAGCGCGTGTTGGTGAAGGAATTTTTTCATTAAAAATTATGTGGAGCAAACCTGTTGACACATCTACACTCACCAATAACGACAGCACTTTTTTACAAAACATTGCTAAACGGCTGAACCTGCTTTATCCGCAAAGCCACGAATTAAAAGTTTTGATTAATACAGATCAGTTTGCCATAAATTTAAAAATGGATCTGCACAAAGCGATCAATTGATCATTTTAATTTTTAGTAAGAAATTAATTTTTCTTTAATGATAATTCCCTGAATTTTTTCAGGTCAAGAATGTCTGTGTTAGAAAGCTGTTCGTTGTTATCGTATTTTGATCTCAGAAAAAGAACTCTTTTATGTTGCGGAAATTTTGCGAGAATATCTGAGATCATTGTTCCAGTTTCTTCATCTTTTGTAAACATCGGAGTTGGCGCAGGTTTTTCCGATTTATATCTCGTCGGCATTTTTTTTATGATCGCTTCAAGTGTTCCGAGTTTGCCGGGAGAAATTTCTTCAATCTTTGACGCTTTGCTGTGTAATCCCTGCAATTGTTTTTTGCTAAG
>DATHPY010000022.1:0-6148 GCA_035483315.1 Puia sp.
TTTTTTTTAGAGAGTTTGAAAAAAATTATAACATCATTTTTTTAAATAAAATTACGCATCGCTTGAAACGCTGTATTCATCAATGTTTCATCGTTCTCAAAATTTTTATTTTTTTATTTATGATGATCAATAAAAAAATAAGCGTTGCAATTGATTGGTTAAACATCAGTAAATATGATCGCGCTTATCCACAGCACTAATAAAATGTGAATAAAATTTATGTAAAATTTTTTTTGGATAGAGAAAATTATTTCTAATATTGTGTAAGGAAATTTGTTTCCTGTACTTACTAACCCATCCATATAATAAAAGTCCCGTCCAAAAGGCGGGATTTTTTATTTAGAATTCGGTGATGCAATTTCAAAACACAAATAATAATCAGAAACATTTTTGCACCAATTAAATATTGCTGTTCACTGCTAGCTGTTCGCTTCAAACAAATCGTACATCGTAAATCTAAAATCGTACATTAGATTATCTTTCCACACTAAAATATTCAAGATGCTGAAATCAATGACGGGCTTTGGTAGAACGGAACAGAATGTTGGCGATAAAACTTTTTTAATTGACATTAAATCGCTCAATGGAAAACAATTTGAATTGCAGTTAAAACTCCCTTCATTTTTAAAACCATTTGAGTTTCAAATACGCAAAATACTCTCTGAAAAATTGGGGCGCGGTTCATTGGATTGCTCCATCAGCCTTAAACAAACAGGAAGCGCAAAACCGGTAAGCATCAATACTGACCTCGCAAAATCTTACTATAAAGCATTGTCGGATCTGTCAGCTGAATTAAAATTAGATTCATCACATATATTAAGTACGCTGGTAAAATTGCCCGAAGTAATTACGCCAACTGGCGATACGCTTACCGACGATGAGTGGCAGCAATTTGAAAAAATAATTTTAATAGCGATTGATGATCTGAATATTCATCGTTTGGATGAAGGCAAATCTCTCGAGAAGGATCTGCGTTTGCGTATAGAAAATATTCTGAAACAACAGGAAGAAGTTATAAAGCTCGAACCTTTGCGTCAGCAAAAAATAAAAGAAGGTTTATTAAAATTATTGGAAGAGCATGCAGGCAAAGACAATTACGATCCCAACCGCATGGAACAGGAATTGATTTATTATATTGAAAAAATAGACATCAGCGAAGAACAGGTGAGGTTAAAAAACCATTGTGATTATTTCATAAACATACTCGATGAAAATGACGAAGGCAAAGGGAAAAAACTTTCATTCATACTACAGGAAATAGGCAGGGAAATAAATACTACAGGTTCCAAAGCTTATGATTCATCTATTCAAAAATGTGTTGTGCTGATGAAAGATGAATTGGAAAAAGCGAAGGAGCAGGTTTTGAATGTTTTGTAAGGGAACAAGGCGTAAGATTTCAAGACACAAGTCGTAGAGTGATTACTTGTTCTCCGAATCTTATATCTTGAACCTTGTTCCTTGATTCTTGTACCTTGTTTCTTTATAACTTATTTTTGTAAAAACTTTCACTTGAAAAAACCTCTTTTACTTTTTATTTTTTACTTCTCACTTCTTACTTCCTGTATTCCCACGCTCGACGTTTTTGAAAGAGATATTATAATTCCCAAACAACAATGGCAAAGCAATTTTAAACCGCAAATTGATTTTGATATAGACGACACCACATCTCTTTACAATATTTATCTCGTGCTTCGTCACGCCGACGCATACAATTATAATAACATCTGGATAAAAGCTTCCGTGCAACAACCCGGCGATGCAAATGCAAGAAGCCAGCAATATAATGTCACTCTCGCAACAAATGAAAAAGGCTGGCTTGGCAGTGGCATGGATGATATTTACGAGCAACGAATATTAATTCAACCGCAAACAAAATTTGCAAGGTCGGGCGATTACCATTTTACCCTCGAGCAAATAATGCGCGAAGATCCTTTACTTCACGTACTCAGCGCCGGGTTGAGAATTGAAAAGATCAAATAAATAAAAAGGAGAAATTTTTTGGGTTACGGGCGATAGTAATTCTATTAAGCATCGTTGCGTCGCACTCTTGTATGGTAGCAATCGGCAAAAACCTGTCAGGTCTATTAAATTGAGATTTCTCGCAAAAAAGCGAAGGAGCAAAGAAGCAAAGGAATTTCTTTGCGACTTATTTGCTTTGCTACTTTGCATGAATTCTTCACTTCTGAAATAAAATCAATTCTCCTCAACGTTTCTGTAAATTGCATTCACTATCCATTGACCAATCACTAATTGCTCTCATGTCTTTAAAAAGGAAAAGTTTAGCTATAGCTACAAGCGTTTACTGGTTTTTACTATTTTATATTATCGCCGCACTTATCTGGTGGTTTATTGCATTACAAAATCAAAACCACAAAATGGCTTCTTACAAATTCATACAATTAAAGCCTGATGATCCGGAATACCTTGTTAAAGAAAATTCAATTTTAGAAGAAGAAAATCTCAAAACTGCGCAGTACATCGGTGAAGGAAGTACGTTCATGCTGGTTATTTTAGTCGGTGCAATTTTTGTTTATCGTGCAGTACGGCGACAAATTAATCTGCAGCAGCAACAACAAAATTTTATGATGGCTGTAACGCACGAATTAAAAACTCCCATCGCAGTCGCAAAACTAAATATGGAAACTCTCCAAAAATATGATCTTGAGCCTCAGCAAAAACAAAAGTTCATTAACTCTGCTTTGCAGGAAATGAACCGGCTGAATACTCTGGCAAATAATATTCTTGTTGCGTCTCAATTAGAAGACAGCAAAAAGAATATAACAAAAGAGAAAATTAATTTCTCAGCACTCGTTCACAATGTGGCCAATAATGCGGAGAAAAATTCCATTGACAGAAACTGGGATTTACATATTGAGCCGGAATTATTTATCAATGCAGACGGGTTACTGCTGCAAATGCTGGTAAATAATTTAATAGAGAACGCATCAAAATATTCTCCCAAAAACTCAACGATAACTGTTGAATTAAAAAAGAGCAACGGAAAAATTTTGTTTTCTGTTATTGATGAAGGACCGGGCATTCCGCAACAGGAAAAGAAAAAAGTTTTTGAAAAATTTTATCGCATCGGTAATGAAGCAACGCGCTCAGCGCCAGGAACCGGACTTGGTTTATATCTTTGCAAAAAAATTGCCGACTACCATAAAGCGCAAATAAATATATCTGATAATTTACCAGGCGGCAGTATTTTTACAGTCACGTTTTAAGATGATCTATGAACAATGAAAAAAAATTATCCATTCTTGTTGTCGAAGACGAAGAAAATCTGCATGAAGCATTAAAGCTGAATTTGGAGATGGAAGGTTACGAAGTGAGCTCGGCTTACGATGGAGTGAAAGCGCTCAACATGATCCAGCAGGAATATTTTGATCTCATTATTCTCGACGTAATGTTGCCAGGAGCGGATGGGATCAGTGTTGCAGAAACTATACGCCTTCAAAATATTGACTCGCCGGTTTTAATGCTCAGCGCAAAAAACACCAGCGCCGACCGTGTGATGGGATTAAAAAAAGGCGCCGACGATTACATGACCAAACCATTTAATCTCGAAGAATTATTATTACGCATTCATAAGCTGATTGAGAAAAATAAAAAACTTCAACAAAAAAATTCGTTAGGCGAAACATATTTTTTTGGAAAAAATAAAATTGATTTTAAAGCGCAGGAAGCAATTAATAAAAAAGGGCAAACCATTCAACTCAGCAAAAAAGAAACAATGCTGCTTAAATTATTAATTGAAAATAAAAACGAAGTTGTTCCGCGCGAAAAAATTCTGCAAACCGTTTGGGGTTATAATGTTTATCCAACGACAAGAACCATTGACAATTTCATTCTTAATTTCCGTAAATATTTTGAAGCTGACAGCAAGAATCCAAAATATTTTCATTCAGTCAGAGGTGTGGGGTACAAGTATAGTGAGTAGTCATATCGGATAATTTTTCGCCACAGATTGCATGGAAACGTAGATTGAACACGGATGAGTTATGATGGTTAAGATATTTTAAGATTCAGTTTTTAATTATCGGCGCTCATCATAACTATCATAATAAATCTGCGTTCCATCTTTCTAAATATTTCTTCAAATCCCCGTTTAAATTTTGTTAAGTAAGTTCTCTGTTTCCTGCAATAGTTGATGACTATTTGTTTCGCTGTAATCTGGCGTATATAAATTCATCGCGCATTTGTTAAGAATATCTTCCAGGTGAATAATATCATGTTCATTCCATCGGCGAAGTTCCAACTGTTTTATAACATTGTGCTTATTCAATTCGCTGCTGCGGATTTGCAGTTTATCGCGCAACACATTCCAGGTTGTACGATTCAGCTCTTCGTAAAAACTTTTATAATCAGTATATTCTAAAAATCTTTTCGCTCTTAATAACGGATCCAATTCTTCCGGCGAAAGAACAGGTTTCTCTTTTTCTAATTTTATTGCCGCTTGTCTTTCTGCTTCATTCTTTTTATATTTTACATTTTGCTTCCACAAATAAACGCCAACCGATGAAAGAATAATTACTGCAAAAATCCATTCAAGATGATCCTGCAAAAAAGTTTTAACCGCACTGTTCTCCTCTTGTTTCGGCAAATCAGATGCATAATTTTTGTCCGATTTGGCTTTTTTATTTTCTGCAGAAGCATAAAAATTTAATGCCTGGGTTTTTGTTGTTTTATAACTGTTCGTCGCCGGATCAAAATAAGAAAAGTCAATTGCGGGAATTATATAATCGCCGGATTGTTTCGGAGAAAAAGTATATTCAAAAGTTTTTGAACCCGCCATCGGAGCAATTGTTTTATCAACATTCTCTTTTGCGGTGGCATCATATCCTTCAATGGTTGTCGGCCAAGCAATTTGCGGCGCATTTATAATTGGTAAATTACCACTTCCCTTAACTGTTATTTTTAAAGTCGCCTGATCACGCGCTGCAATTTTTTTATTTTCAATTGCAGCATCCACATTAAAATTACCTACGGCCCCACTGAAGTCTGCAGGCTTATTTTTTTCGGGCAAAGCTTCAATATTAATTTCTACAGGTTTGCTGTTGAGCGTAATGTGTTGCTGAATCATGTTGCCACCTTCTTCATCAGAAAAATTATCAAAAAAATCATCCAAAAGATTATTGTGATGACGTGTGCGCGGTCTGCCTTTTACAAAATAAACATCGTTATCAATTTGCACCGGATCGAGTTGAACTGTTCCCGATTCAAGTGGAATTAATTGCGCTTTACGAATGATATGAACAGTAAATCGTTTTCCATTTATCGTTTCGAAAGTAGGAGCGTTTTTATTGGGGTCAATCATATCATACACACTAAAACCATTCATAGATGGAAGTTTCGTCACTCTTGATTCTGATCTCAAACAAGAATACAATTTATACGTCGCAACGATCGGTTCACCAACATAACATTTGTTTTTACTCACCTGGACTTTTACAAATAAATTTTTCTTGATGACATCGGAAATATTTTCTCCCGGTTTCAAAACATATTCTTTGTTTTCTTCTTCAACTTCATCAGGCCATATAGGGTGAAAAAATGGTTGAATATTATTATTGTTTCGCGCATTGCCGGAACTGTTTGTTGAAACGTTAATGGAAACCGGATTTGACTTCATTTGTTTGCCGTCAACATTTGCCGATGCGCCTGATATCGTGAACTTGCCGGTTTTTGTTGGTTGAAGAATATAGGAAACAGATTGATATTGCGAAATATTTCCGTTGATATTGCTCATACCACTTGATTGACTCGGACCTTCCACAATTTGAAAATCAGGAAATGATGGCGGGGAGAATTGATCAATTTGTTTTGCATTGGAAATAACAAACTGAACCTGCACATAATCGCTTCTGCCAATTTCATTGCTGCTGACAACAGTAGTGAATTTGAGCTGCGCAAATCCGATTAAGGACTGAACGATTAGCAACAGCGCAAGAAAAAAGTAGCGTAAAGTTTTAATAATAATTGTAGATTTTTCCTGTTTATACCCTTTCATTTTCACTGGTGTCTTTACTCAATTTGCAAAATACAAATATAAAATTTCATTGGCGCAAACTATTAACTGAAGCGGGTTAAAACACAGTTAAGATTTATTCAGAGATCGCCCAATTGCGGCCGTAAAATAATTTCTTCC
>DATHPY010000023.1:0-3233 GCA_035483315.1 Puia sp.
GTAGATATTTCCGCTGCAGATATTTCCGGCACGCCGGTCGTTTCCAATTTATCCATGGCTATTTACAAAACAGATTCTTTACAAACTGTTGACGAAAATAATATCCGCAATTATTTATTTCTCACTTCCGAATTACAGGGCAATGTGGAATCTCCTGAATATTATTTTCAACAAAATAATTCTGAGGTTGCCGAAGCAACCGATAACCTTATGCTCACTCATGGCTGGCGCAGGTTTCGCTGGGATGATGCGTTGCAAACGAAAAATCCTTTATTTGAATTTGCGCCGGAATATGAAGGACATATTGTAACGGGAAAAGTTATTGATAAAAATACCGGGGATCCTGTTGAGGATGTGATCACTTTTCTTTCTGTGCCTGCAAGAAACTTTCAATTGGCAAGTGCAATGAGCGATGTGCATGGCGGGATACGTTTTGATGTTAAAAACTTTTTTGGTGACGATGGAATTGCCGTACAAACTGCTAATCTGCAGGATTCGAATTACCGGATTGATATAAACAATCCTTTTTCAGAAAAAAATGTGTCATACAAAATTTCTGAGTTTGATTACAAAACAAATCTTGTAAACGCATTAAGAAGTAACAGTATTAATACGCAGGTAAGAAATATTTATCACGGAGATAGTCTTCAAACTTTTTTTGCAAACATTCCTAAAGACAGCACCGCTTTTTTTGGCAAGCCCGACCAAAAATATTTGTTAGATGATTATACCCGCTTCACTACAATGGAAGAAGTGATGCGTGAATATGTTGCTAATATTCTTGTAAAAAATCAATCCGGGCATTTTCATTATAAGGTGCTTAATTATCCTTACAGATTATTTTTTGAAGATGATCCGCTGGTTTTGTTTGATGGAGTTCCCGTTTCTGATATGAATAAAATAATTGCTTTCGATCCTTTGAAAATAAAAAAGATAGAATTGATGAACAGAAAATATTTTTTAGGACCTTATACTGCTGATGGTATTATAAGTTATACTACATACAATGGAGACCTGGCAGGTTTTCAGTTTGATCCAAACGTTTTAATTTTAAAATACGACGGATTGCAATTGCAGAGAGAATTTTATTCACCCATTTATGAAACACAGGATCAGGTCGGCAGCAGAGAACCTGATTTTAGAAATTTATTATTTTGGTCACCGGAAGTAAACACAAACGAATCCGGCAAAAAACAAATTTCATTTTTTACTTCTGACGTAAAAGGAAAATATGTTGTTGTTGTAGAAGGAATAACTGTAGATGGAAAAGCGGGTGTTAGCGCCGCAACTTTTACTGTTGGGAATTAAACCTTAAAGCCAATTAATTTTGGAGAATATAGAATGAGGATTTTTTATGATAGTCATGATTTGATAAGATAATCTTCATAAATCATAATCATCATAA
This sequence comes from Puia sp., assembly GCA_035483315.1. GTDB lineage: Bacteria > Bacteroidota > Bacteroidia > Chitinophagales > Chitinophagaceae > Puia. The sequence goes on from DATHPY010000023.1 coordinate 1,406, forward strand.
AAAATCTGTGTTCTATCAATTTCAATTCCCAATCCCGGCTTTTTTGAAATTATAATTTCGCCGTTATTAAATTCAAGTCCGGTTGCAATATCTTCATCAAGTAAAAGCGGACCGTCCATATCTACATAATCCAACTGTGGAAGAAACTGAGCGATGGCGGCGCTTCCGATCGTACTTTCATTCATGCTGCCCATCATTATTTTCATTTTTAAATCTCTTGCATTTTCTATCATTCTTAAAGCTGGAGTAATGCCGCTGCATTTTGTTAGTTTAATATTGATCCCATGAAAATGATCAACACATTTTCCAACATCATTTTCTGTTACGCAGGACTCATCTGCAATTAATGGTATTGAAAAATGTTGAAATAAAATTTTCATTCCTTCCCAATCATCTTTTGCCAATGGCTGTTCAACCAGCTCCACTCCCGCTTCTTGCAAAAAAGGAATTTTTTCTATTGCTTCATCCAACGTCCATGCTGCATTTGCATCCACGCGAAGAATTGCATCTGTATTTTTTCTTAACGCTTTTATTATTTCAATGTCGTTATCTGTTCCGAGTTTGATCTTATAAATTGGCCAAGGCTTTTCTTTTATTTTTTCAATCATCTTATTAATGGAATCAATGCCAATAGTATAATCCGTCAATATATTTTTTGAAAAATTTGTATTCCAAAGTTTATACAGTGAATGTTGTTTTAGTTTGCCATACAAATCCCACGCTGCCATATCAAGCGCGCAAACTAAAAAAGAATTTCCCGGAAATAAATGATGAAGATAATGCCAGTATCGCGCGGGTTCTGTGAATGCAAATTTTTCGACAAATATTTTTTTGCTTTCCAGGTCGCTGATCATTTTTTCTATCGGGATATTATAATAACTTATTGCCGGAGCTTCTCCGTAGCCTTTAATTCCGAAATGTTCCAGTTCAACAATAAATGTTGGCTGATGGGTTTTTGTGCCTTTTGAAATGGTGAATGGATGTTTAAAAGGAAAATTGTATGCCCGGTAACGAACTTTCATGTAAATGTGAGATGATAGATGATAGACAATAGAGTAGATATTCTGTCTAATATCTAAAATCTATTATCTCCCTGATGAATGAATATGATCTTTGAGTTCTTCATTAAATTTTTTCTCGTCTACCAGGTCTTCAAGATAGATATGCATCCGGTATTTCCAGAAATTTTTTGAATTTGCAGGAACATTAATTCTTTCATCACAAGGATTTTCCCTGCGGACATTCTCATTCATTCCTAAAATATCCTGCAACTGAAAAATACTCCACATAGCGGAAGAATATAAATGTTGAATGATGATCGCCTTACTTATCCAGGGTTCACAGAAAAAAGGCGCATCGCCCCACTGACCTAATTCATTATTAAAAAAGCGCTGGGTTTTTGCCCTGTCTTCTTCCCACCATGCGCGAATGGTACTCATATCGTGAGTGGATGGAGTTACTACAGACAAATACGGAGCATCTGCCGGATGAAAAAATTCTTTCTTTGGATCCTTCGGCATCCTCTGAATTTCCAAACTTAAAATTCCGGTTTGTTTCATTACGTCTGGAACACAATCGGGAACCATTCCCAAATCTTCGCCACAAACAAGCATATTTGTTGCAGCTTTTAATACTGGTAATTTTTTCATTGCTTCTTCCGCCCAAAAATGATCTTGCCTGCGATAATAATAATTTACATAAAGATCTCTTAATTGCATTTGTACATTCCAGTCAAGATATCGGAAGGAAAAAGTTGTCTCCATCGAAATGCGGAAATGAAATTGTTGTCCGTTGGAATTATCGGCTTCTAATAGGATCACATTGGAAA
>DATHPY010000024.1:0-6379 GCA_035483315.1 Puia sp.
ACCGCCGGTTTGTTTACCATTTACAAATTGATCATACAAATGCCAGTCGCCCATCGGAAATAAAAACGCATGTGTTGTTTGACTTGTATTTTTTGCATGAATATAGTTGTACAATTGTTTATTGATGGTTGCAACATTTGCTGAAGTATTTAATTGAACAAAAGTGAACGGCCCATAACTTCCCCAGTCAGAAGCATCTCCGTTTGCATAAGCGTTATTTTCTATAAGATTCACTTCATAGGGGATAAGCCATTCAAATTGTAAAGTAGAATTTTCGGATAAATCTTTTACAACACCTGTTACGATATAACCCTGTTTATTATTAACACGAACTGTTTTGCCAACAACATTCTTATCATCACCAAAAAATTTTTTTGCAGTTGATTGTGTAATTACAACTGAATGCAATTCTTTAAAAGCAGTAGCTGCATTGCCTTGTACAAATGGAAGGGTAAACATGCTGAATAACGAACTGTCCGCATATTTGCCTGATACATACATAAATTTGTTGCCAATACTAAACAACAGATTTTGAGATTCATCAGACGCGCGGCAAACATTGACAATGCCTGGTACTTCTGCTTTGAGAGAAGAAGCCATTGGGCGGGGTGTTGACCAGTTTGTAAAAGTATTGCCAGCATAGGTGGCGTTTTCACGAACTGCATATATCCTGTCCTTGTTCACATTGTTGCTATCCCATTTTAATTCATCTTCTGCCCATAAAAAAATAAGCCCTGCACAGGCAATCCCGATTGCTAAACCAAAAATGTTTAAGAAACTGTAGCCTTTATTTCTCCAAAGGCTTCTCCACGTAGTTTTGAAATAATTTTTTAGCATGTGATAAGTATTTTTGATTTCTGATATTAGAATGTCTGATTTTTTTATTTTTGGTTATGCATTGCTGTTATTAACCTTCATTTTCACATTGAGCCATTTTCAAATTTGTGAATTATTCGGTTCTCAAACTTTTTACCGGGTTTGCCACCGCTGCTTTTATTGCCTGCCAGCTCACTGTTATTAACGCGATGAGCAAAGCAGTAATTCCTGCAATAACAAACACCCACCAACTGATATTTATTCTGTAAGCAAAACTTTGCAACCATTTATTCATTGCCCACCACGACACGGGGAACGCAATTATTGATGCGACGAACACAAGCTTTAAAAATTCTTTGGAGAGCATTTGTGTTACCTGCGTTACACTTGCGCCTAATACTTTTCTGATACCAATTTCTTTGGTGCGTTGTTCTGCAGTATAAGTTGCTAATCCAAATAAACCTAAACAGGCAACGAAAATAGTGAGCACGGAAAAGATGTTGAGGATCGTTCCTGTTTTTTGCTCTGCAGAATAAGTTTTATTATACAGATCATCCATGAATGAATATGTAAATGGCTCACCGGTATTATAAGTATCCCATTTTGTTTTCATGGTGGTAAGCAAACTGTTTATATCTGTTGTTTTTATTTTGAAGATCAGTCCACCCTCCGGTTGTAACACCATCACCAACGGAGAGATCGCTTCGTGCAAAGATTTAAAATTGAAATTTTTTACAATGCCGATTACATGATACGGAACATTTGTACCTCTGTCGCTGTTTTCCCTGATCACCGTTTTGCCAACCGCATTTATCAAACCAAACCCCAGCGTTCTTGCAGCTGTTTCATTAAGAATAATGGCAAATGAATCAGTGGAATAATCTTTTGAAAAATTTCTGCCTGTAAGCATTTGCATACCCATTGTCGGTATATAATTTTCATCGACACGGTATTCAATCGAAGTCATCACGAGATTGTCATTGCCTTGCGGATAAGCCAGCGCATTGTTGTTTTGAGTTGGTCCTGCCGGTTTATAATATGAAGTAGTTGCATTTATAATGCGCGGATCTATCAGCATCTCATTTTTATATACCTGCTCATTCTTTCCTAATGCATAAGAATCCGGAATGGTGATCAATTGCGTTTTATCATAACCAAGATTTGTATTTTGTATGAATTTCATTTGCTGGTAAACAACAATTGTCCCGATGATCAAACCTACTGAAATAAAAAACTGGAACACTACAAGACTACTTCGCAATCCAAAACTTTTTTTATCGCCGGTAAATTTTCCTTTTAATACAGCAATAGGTTTGAATGAAGAAAGATAAAATGCAGGATATATGCCGGCAATAATTCCAACCAATATTCCTAATGCAACAAATCCGAATATCGGTTTTATATCGAGCGTTAAATTTTTACCGGATAAATTGTTGAAGGCCGGTAACGCAAGTTGCACCAATACAAATGCAACTATCAGCGCGATGATCGCGATCATCATTGATTCAGATAGAAATTGCCTGATGAGTTGAAACCGACCTGAGCCTGCAACTTTTCTTATGCCTACTTCTTTAGCACGTTTTGATGCGCTCGCTGTAGAAAGATTTATAAAGTTAATAGAGGCGACTATGAGCATGAATATTGCAATGCCCGCAAACACGTATACGTAAGTTGAGTTGCCGCCGGGCTCCATGTCTGTTACAGATAATGAGTGCAGATGAATAGACGTAAGCGGTTGCAACACGAAGCCTAAAGAATTTCCTTTTGTTCTGAATTGATCGAGACTTATGCCCATGCTTTGCTGCACTTGCGGACCCATATATTTTTTCACCATATCCGGAAGCTTTGCCTCCATCTTTGCATAATCAGTTCCTGGTTTTAGCAGGAGATAAGTAAAAAAGCTGCCGTACATCCATGAATCTGATTTTGCTTGGTCCCAACTTATCATAGAACCAAAAATATCAAAATGAAAATGAGAATTAGCCGGAACATCTTTCATTACGCCGGTTACTTTATACAATTGGTTATTGTTATTGGCGTACACGATGGTTTTGCCAATAGCATCATCATTACCAAAATATTTTTTTGCAGTTGTCTCTGTAAGTATAACGGAATTGGGTTGCAGCAATGCTGTTTTTGCATCGCCTTCGATGAGTGGCAAAGTGAAAATGCTGAAGAAGTCAGGATCAACCAAAGCAAACCGGTCATCTTTAAACATCTTCTCATTAACCTTAACTTTTGCTAAACCAAAATTAGCAAGCCTTGCAGCGTCCACAACTTCAGGGTAATCTTTTTTCATGGTTTGCGCAACGGGCGCCATTACTGAGGTTTCAAATATCTTTCCGCCATTAATGTTTGCATTAAATACAATACGGGCAATATTATCGGCATTTTTATTGAACCTGTCGTAACTTAATTCATCCTGCACATATAACATGATCGTAAAACACAAAGCGATACCAATAGATAAACCAAGAATATTAATAGCAGAAAACAACTTATTTTTCCTGATGTTGCGCCACGCTGTTTTGAAATAATTTTTAAGCATGATGTAAGTTTATGCTGTGGTTTATGTTATAAGTTTTATTCATGATTGATTATTCACCATTCAAGTTTATCATTCCGTTCTCAAACTTTTTACAGGGTTTGCTATTGCTGCTTTGATGGATTGAAAGCTTACAGTCATCAATGTTATGATCAATGCACCAATTCCTGCAGCGGCAAAAATCCACCATGATAACTCTGCCTTATATTGATAATTCTGCAGCCAGTTGTGCATAAAATAATAAGCCAGTGGAGTTGCAAGCAAAAACGAAATAAAAACAAGCGTCACAAAATCTTTTGACATCAGGCGCCACAATCCGAATACTGATGCCCCTAATATTTTTCTGACACCTATTTCTTTGACACGCTGTTCGGCTACAAAAGATGCCAGTCCAAAAATGCCAAGACAGGAAATAAAAAGAGCAAGTGTCGCAAAGATGGTTGATAAAGTACCCACACGTTGTTCTGTAGCAAACTTGCGAGCATAATCATCATCTACAAATGTATATTCAAAAGGAGATGATGGATTTAGTTTTCTGAAAACGGGCTCTATTTTACTGATCGCTTCTGCAGCACTCAATTGCGGATTGAGCCTGATGACAATGTTAGGTCCAACATCAGGAACCATAAAAAACAAACTTTGCTGTACACCCGTAAAAGGAGATCCTTTAACTATGTCTTTAATGACACCTGTTACAGTAAATAAATTGCCATGCCATTTAATTTGTTTGCCTATAGGATGCCTCAGTTGCATATATTTTACTGCCGCCTCGTTTAAAATAACTGCTTTATTGTCGGTTGAAAAATTTCTTGAAAAATCACGACCCTCTTCAATTTGCCATCCCACTGTTTTGCCATAGTCGTAGGTAACCGCCATTAATGCGAATGATTGCGCGGAAAGGTTTGGGTTTTTGCCTTCCCATTCAAAACGATCATCGAAATAATTATCCTCTGTGTTGGCACTTGAGGATTGCGCAAAACTAACAGCACCTCCCGATGATAATAATTCTTTTTGAAGCACATCATATTTCCCATTGAGGTCAGGTGTGTTCATTGTGATATGTATCAATCCTTTTCTGTCGTAACCTATAGAACGGTTTTGAGCAAGTTGGATTTGACGATGCACGACAATGGTTCCGATGATTAAAATGATCGAAACGGTAAATTGAACTGTAAGAAGAACTTTGCGGGGAATAATTGTAAGCCTGCCAGTTTTAAATGTACCCTTTAAAACTTTTACGGGATTGAATGATGACAGGTATAGTGCAGGATAACTTCCGGCTAAACATGCGGTAACGATGATAAATGCCAGAGAGAAAAACCAAAATGGAACATTTGAGAAGGGGAATACTATTTTTTTATCAGCTATTTGATTAAACCAGTTCAAACTGGCAGATGAAAGTATTATGCTTAACATGAAGGCCAGTAACACGTATAACAGTGATTCACCAAGGAATTGGTTTATCAACTGACTTCGCAGTGACCCTATTGCTTTACGGATACCTACTTCTTTTGCCCTATTTTCTGAACGTGCCGTGCTTAAATTCATAAAGTTTATACAAGCGAGCAATAATACAAACACACCAATTATCCCAAACAGCCAAACAATTTGAATTTGTCCACCCGCCTGTACACCGTTTTTCCATTCGGAACGCAAATGCCAATCCTTCATCGGATGAAGAAAAAGGTCAACCTTGTTCCCTGCTGTTTTTCCCTGCATGTCTTTGATTTTTGCCCAATAAATAGTTTTGATAACAGCAGAGATCTTTTCCACAGAAATACCAGGTTGGGCTTGCGTGAAAATATAGAAGGAACTATTATCCCGGTCGTCGAGTTTATCCTTTACATCTTTGTTGGTACTAACAAGAAGGCTCCAGGGACACAAAAAATTAACTTCTGAAAAAGTGGTGTTCCGGGGCAGGTTTTCGAATACTCCACTTACTTTCAGGGGCTGTACATTATCTAACTTCACAATTTGCCCAATGACATCTGCCTTACCGAAAAGAGCCTTCGCTGCAGATTCGCTCAGCAGAATAGAATTAGGATCGGAAAAACCTGCACTCGATCCCTTTATCATATTCAGTGTAAAAATGTTTGCAAAATCTTGCTCCGCATACATTCCCTGTTGGGCAAATTTGTTTCCGTTAAAATCAAGTATATGCTTGCTCACCTCTGTAGCAATTGAGACCTGTTTAAACAAATTCTGGTAATTTTTTCTAAGCTCATATGCCAGCGGAATTGGGAAATGATTACTTCCACTTGAAACATAGGTTTCGCCATTGGTTATTTCTTTTCTTGCAATTTGAGCAATGGTATTATAGTTTTTGTTGTATTTATCAAAGGAAAGTTCATCCCAGATCCATAAACCAATAAGTATTGCTACGGCCATACCAATTGACAATCCGCTAATATTTATAAATCCATGCGCCTTGTTTTTTACTATGTTGCGCCACGCTGTTTTGAAATAATTTTCAAGCATAATAAAAGAGATTATTTGCTTTCACAACAACAAAAAAGCCAAAGTCATTTGTGATTGTTAGATAATGAATTATACAAAAGAGCAGTTATGCAAAATGCACGCTTTTGATACAGATGTTGTACGTTAATGGCCGGAATATTTCGTAAGGATAGTTCTTACAAAAAGCTGAAGCTGGTATTATTTAAAAACCAATAATGAAAACCTTAAGATGATGCAATATTTTTTTTTGCCACAGAATGCACAGATTTGAGCAAGATTTTTTTCTGTGCGATCTGTGGCAATTTATACTACGAATCACTCCGTTCTCAAACTTTTTACCGGGTTTGCCATTGCTGCTTTGATCGCCTGGTAGCTCACCGTTAAAACTGTTATAAGCAAAGCACCTAAACCAGTCACTAAAAAGATCCACCAGGAAAGGTTTGTATGGTAGGTATATTTTTGAACCCAGTTATTCATAAGGAAGTAAGCAATGGGTGATGCGATCAGTAATGAAATAATTACCAGACCTATAAACTCTTTTGACAGCAAATTCCAGATGTT
>DATHPY010000025.1:0-11707 GCA_035483315.1 Puia sp.
TATACAAAGAACTTATCAAGGAAGTAAAAAAACTTCCGCCATCGTATCGTGCAGTTTTTAACATGTATGTAATAGATGGGTTCACACACCAGGAAATTGCTAACAGCCTTGGCATATCAGTTGGCGCATCAAAATCAAATTTATCAAAAGCGCGTGCACTGTTGCAAAAAAAAATAAACGATAGCAACAGACAATTAGACATATGCAATATTTGAACGACGATAATATGGATGAATTGTTTCGCAGGGCAGCCGACGACTATCCTTTAAATACCGATTCTGCGAATTGGGATAAAGTAAACGCTGCAATGCAAACTGAAGACGCTGATTCAAATGCCGGCAACAATCCCGCAAAAAAGAATAGCTACCGCAAATATTTGTGGCTGCTGCTCCTATTGCCGATGGCATGGATATGCAACGGGAAATTTTTTATGAATGATTCGAAACAAGGTGAAGATAATGTAACAATAAAAAAACCTCAACAGCCGGAAAAAACATCAACAACAAAAATTAAAAAAACTACTGATAATAATTTTGACAGTAAGTCAACTCAATTATCTAACACACAAAAAAAATCTTCAGAAAAAAACATTACTTCTTCCAAAACTCAGAACACTTTAAAAAGTAATCAATCTGTTCAATTGGCTAATGCAACTTTAACTGATAGACCAAACTCAACAACTAATCCGACTGTTCATCAAAATCAAAAAATAAAGATCATAAATAATAAATCTGATGAACTTCTGGCTTTGAATAACAATAATAATTCTCAAAAAAATAAATCAACTTCTTCTGCAAATAAAAAAGACGGATCTGCAAATACTGTTTCTGATAATGATGATAATAGTGTTGTAAAAGATGATACAAAAAATAATGTTGCAGTTGAAAATAAAACTAATAACACGGCATCCGAAATTAAGAACGATAAAAATATTACCGATAAAAATATTGCGGATAATGATCTATCAAAACCTAAAACAATAGATGCAGTAAATTCAGGAAAAGTTGATTCAACACAAAAACAAGTTGTTCCGCAAGCATCCAAAAAAAATTCTCCTGAAAAAACTAAAATTCATTTCTTGTATGCAGGAATAGTTGGCGGAGCTGATGTAAGCACTGTAGAATTTCAATCAGTGAAAAACACCGGTTACACTGCAGGAGTTTTGTTAGGTTATCAGTTGAATAAAAAGCTGAGTATTGAAAGTGGCTTTCTTGTTGATAAAAAATTTTATTATACTGATGCGAAAGATTTCAGTACAAAAAAAGTCACCATCTATCCAGGCTGGACAATTCTAAATGTAACAGGCAATTGTTTTATGTTCGAATTACCGGTCAATATTAAATACAACTGGACGTCAACAGCCAAAAGCAATTGGTTTTCTACCGTTGGAATGTCAAGTTATTTCATGAAAAAGGAGGATTATAATTACAGGATTGAGTCTTCTCCCCAGATGCAGTGGTCGCAATCAGAATCCTACCCCAATTCTTCTGTCAATTGGTTTGGTGTAATTAATCTTAGCGGAGGTTACATGCATACCCTCGGGAAGACAGGAAGCTTGCGCGTTGAACCATATTTAAAAATCCCCGTACAAGGATTAGGCGTTGGAAGTTTGTCGGTTTGGAGTACAGGCATATACGTTAGTTTCATCAAAAAAATTTTTTAGAGAGATAATCCGCATTAATTACATGAAGCGCGTACTGGTAACATTACCATTGTTGATCTTATTGTGCATTGCAATATGGGCTGTTTACGAATATAAAAAACCGCATACAGGCGCAGGCAGTAAAACCACTGATGTACAAACAGACGCGGTTTCTTTATACAACGATTTTACAAAAAATGAAGCCGCTGCAAACACAAGGTATCTTGATAAGATAATTGAAGTAACCGGAACTGTTGACGCTGTACAAAATTCAAACGGCGCGCTTGTGGTGATGTTGAATGCAAATCAAATGATGGGTGAAATAAATTGTAAGATGTTTGACAGCGCTGATAGTTCTTTTAAAAAAGGTGATAAAATTATCATAAAAGGAAAATGCGCCGGGTTTTTATCAGACGTAAACCTCGTTGATTGCGTACTTATTAAAAACTGATTTCAATTTGAAAACTTCACTTGATTAAAATGAAAAAAAAAATTTTATACATTTCGGTTTGTATGATTGTGATGCTGGCGCTTTTTTTAAATGCCTGTACAAAACAAAATGAACAAACACTCATTAATGATTCGGGCGGACCAACAACTTGCGACACAACCAACATGTCTTATGTAAATGATATTGCCCCGATATTGGAAAATAATTGTGTAAGTTGTCACAATACTACTCAATCAAATGATGGAGTAATATTAACTGATTATAATAATGTTCTAACGCAGGTTAATAATGGAAACCTGGTTAATGTAATTGAACATAATCCCGGCTACCCGGAAATGCCGGAAGGACTTCCACAACTCCCCGCTTGCACCATCAATAAAATTGTTGCCTGGGTAAATCGCGGCGCTCCTAAAAATTAATTTTATTATGAAAAAAATCATTTTCATATCGATCTTATTTCTGTCTTCAACATATATTTATTGCCAGACGTACATGTCCAAAACGGCTTTTATCGGTTTCTATTCAAAAACTGCGCTCGAAGATATTATTGCAGAAAATCAACAGGCTTTCGCAGCAGTTGATCTGAACAAAAAACAATTGGCGTTCGCTGTATTGCTTAAAGGTTTTGAATTTAAAAAAGAATTGATGCAAACTCACTTCAACGAAAATTATGTTGAGAGTGATAAATATCCTAAAGCAAATTTTACAGGTTCATTTAATGCAGATGTAAATAAAAATGGAGATATAACCAACGTGCAGGTAACCGGAAATATGTCTTTGCATGGCGTAACAAAAAACATAACTGTTCCTGCAACAATGCAAATAGTAAATGGAAAACTTACAGCTCATGCAACTTTTACACTTAACCCGGAAGATTTTAATATTTCTATTCCTTCATTAGTAAGAGATAAAATTGCTCCGCAAATAAGAGTAGAAGTAAAATTAAACGCTGACCTTAAAAACTAACGAATGAAACTGATAAGAATATTTTGCATCGTATTATTTGCTAACTGTTGCATAAAAGCAAATGCGCAAGACAGTAGCTTATTAAAAATGCTTGATGATTCACTCTCTGCTAATCATCAAAAAACTTTTGTACACGGCACATTCAAAGCAACACATATCATCAACACACAAACCGTTGAGCAGCCTGGAAAAAAAGTTTTGGAATTTATGATCATGCATCGCTTCGGACAATTAAACCAGGGTGCATATAATTTGTACGGACTTGATTTTGCAACATTACGGCTCGGCTTAAATTATGGACTCTCCGACAGGCTATCAATTGGAATTGGCAGAAGTTCTCTTGATAAAGTTCTTGATGGTTCAATCAAATACAAATTGCTTCGGCAAACAGAAGATAACAGCATGCCTGTTTCTGTAAATATTTATTCAAGTCTTGCGTATGTGACGCTCCGATATACTGACAAACCTTATTTGACCGGTCAATACAGAATGATTTATACGAATGAATTTTTAATTGCAAGAAAGATCAATTCAAATTTATCGTTGCAATTAACTCCGGTGTGGATGCATTTTAATCTTACGCCAACTGCTATTGATAAAAATGATGTGTTTGCAATAGGAGCCGGCGGAAGAATTAAAATAACAAAACGAATGAGCATTAATGCAGAATACAATTATTTATTACCTAACCAGGTGCAGTCCGTAAAAGTGTATAATTCCATTTCCGGCGGAATTGATTTTGAGACCGGCGGACACGTTTTTCAATTGGTGTTTACTAATTCTCAGGGAATGATCGAACCATATTATTTAGCAAAAACTACTGATAGCTGGGGAAAAGGCGGTATATATTTTGGATTCAATATTTCCAGGGTCTTTAATTTCAAAAAATGATTTGATTTTTTTTATGAATAACGATAAACGAATATTGGAGCCGTTGGCAGAACTTAAAGTTGCAGGATATTCTTTTATTATCCCTGAACAAAAAAAATCGCCCGGTTATTTCATAAAAGAATTACAGGAAAATAAACATGTATCAGCGCTGATTCAAAAATTAATTCGTCTGAAATCACCACTCAAAAAAAAATATATCCGTTTTCTAAAACGAACAATTGATATTTCATTTTCTTTTTTTTTAATTATAATTTTGTTTCCCTTATTACTGCCGGTATTTGCTATTTTGATCAAACTAAATTCAAAAGGGCCTGTCTTCTTTTTACAAAAAAGAAATAAGAAAAATGGCGCAATTTTTTATTGCATCAAGTTGCGGACAATGATTATTAATGATGAAGCAGATACACGTTCTACCTGGCAGGATGATGAAAGAATAACCGCAATCGGAAAATTTTTAAGACGTTATCATCTCGACGAACTTCCGCAATTGATCAATGTATTAATAGGTGATATGTCATTGATCGGACCACGTCCGCACATGATCTCTGAAAATTTATTATTTCAAAAAGAAATCAGAGAATATTCTTTCCGCAATGAAGTTAAACCCGGAATTACCGGGCTATCGCAATCATTAGGAAATTTTGGCGCAACAGATGATGTGCAGCAGATCGAAGAAAGATTGTTGTTTGATTTGTTATACATTAAACGTTGGTCGTTCAAAATGGAAATAAAAATTGTGTCCAGAACAATTCGCGGAATGCTGATGAATAAAAAAGAAGTTAACTTAGATACAGAGAACCATCTCAAATAACAATCACTTGAAAATGCATGCCAGTTGATTCATCCGCTAATAATTTTCATGTAAAAGTTTCCATTATTATTCCTGTTTATAACCGTTGTTTGCTTATTCGCAAAACAATTGAATCTGTTTTAGCGCAAACATTTTCCAACTGGGAATTAATAATTGTTGATGATGGGTCTACTGACAATACGGTTGATTGTATAAATTCAATTCAAGATCCGCGTGTTCACATTTTATCTTTCCCTCATTGCGGCAATATCGCTGAGTTGCGAAATACCGGGGCACAAAACAGCTCTGGTGATTTGATCGCATTTTTAGATTCTGATGATTTGTGGCTTCCTCAAAAGTTAGAAATTCAATTGGAAGAGATGAGAAAAAATAATGCGCATTGGTGTTATGCCGGATTTGAATTAATTGATGAAACAGGAAGATCCATTCCAGCTAAATACGGAAGTTATCATCCTTATTCAGGGTGGATTATTGAAAAACTCCTTACATATGACGCAACGGCGAATATCAGTTCATTAATACTTGAGCGTTCTCTTTTTGATAAAACCGGCGGATTTAATTCAGACCCAAAATTATTTTGCCGGGAAGATTATGAATTTATATTAAGATTGGCAATGAATGCCGAAGCATGCGCAATTGATTCCGCGTTAGTTCGCATAAGAGATCACGAAGGAAGAACAACAAATACATTAACTAACGGTCCTGAATATACGGCAAATGTTTATGAACATTTTTATAATAGCTGCAATAATAAAAATCTTAAAATGCTGATTCAAAAGCAGTATGCACGTCATCTTGCAGAAGCTGCAGAAAAAAATTTGTTCCAAAAAAAATATTCCAGGGCGTTAAAATATTTTACAAAAGCCATAATTAAAGGAGATGATCCGGCACATTTATTATTATCTTTTAAACGTGGCTTAGCAGGACATTAATTAAACAATTTGAAAAAAAATATAAAAAATATTTTTTTTATTCTTACCGGCAAAGAAAAAAAACGATTTATAACACTCGCTATTGCGGATGTGTCTGTGAGCGTGCTAGACATTTCTTTTCTTGCCATGCTATTATATCTTGTTCATTTTTATACAACGCAGCAATCAGCAATTAAAAATGCTTTTCTTTTTACATTATTAAATAAATATCCACTCCTTCCCATTTTAATTTTCTTAGTGTTTTTTAGCATCAAAAATGTATTCGGGTTCGTTGTGTTTCGGGATCAATTCAGATTTGTATACCAGGTTGCTTCACGACTTTCCCGGGATAATGCGGCGCTTTATTTGTCAGGAGATTTTAATGATTATGTTTCTGTGGATTCTTCTGTTCATATTCGTAAAATTGGTCAGCATCCTATTGAATTTGGTTTTTATATTCTTAATAGCCTTCAGCAAATAATCAGTCAGTCGCTGTTAATATCCATAACTGTTATTGCCATCCTAATTTATAACCCGGTATTATTTCCTCTGTTGTTATTGATATTAACTCCGCCGGTTATTTTAAGTGGAATATTATTCAAGAAAAAAATACAAAGCATCCGCAAAATTGCAAAAAACATAAACGAAAAAGTTTTACAAAACCTGCACGAAGCCATATATGGTTTTGTTGAAAGCAATATTTATAATAGCAAAGATTTTTTTATTGGCCGTTATTATAAACAGCAGGCAACTTCTAATTATTTTCAGGCAGAACAACAAGCGATGCAAAATATGCCAGGCAGGATGATGGAAGTGTTTGCAGTTTTAGGATTTGCAATTCTTATAGTCATTAATTCATTTACGGCAAAAACCAGCATAATACAAATAACAACACTCGGCACTTTTTTAGCAGCTGCATATAAAATTATTCCGGGAATTGTAAAAATATTGAATAGCGCGGGACAAATGAAAACTTTTAGTTTCGTTACAGACGCCTTATTAAAAAATAACAGGAACGGAAAAATCAAAAGCTCAACTTACTCTGGCGATGATATTTCTTCAATAGCATTTAAAAATATTTCCTTTAATTATAATGACAGACCAATACTGAATAATTTCTCTTTAAATATTGAAAAGGGAGAAATAGCCGGAATCAGCGGATCGTCAGGAAAAGGGAAAACCACAATTATTAATTTGCTGCTTGGTTTTTTAGATCCAACAACCGGAGAAATCTATATTAATAATGCAAAAACAAATTTGCAAGAGCGGGAACAGTTTTGGAATAAGATCGCCTATGCAAAGCAACAACCGTTTTTCATTCACGATACGCTGCTTAAAAATATTTTATTAAGTGATGAAAATTATGATACTCAAAAACTCAATGAAATAATTTCTATAACCGGCGTGGATAAAATTATCAACGCTCATGCTGAAGGTTTGAATTATATAATTGAAGAGAATGGAAAAAATATCAGCGGTGGTGAACGCCAGCGAATTGTTTTTGCAAGAACATTATACAAAGAAGCTGATTGCATTATTCTTGACGAGCCTTTTACGGAATTAGATGAAACATCGGAGTTAAAAATGATCAACCATCTTCAGCAGCTTGCAAAAAAAGGCAAGATGATCATTCTTATCACACACAATAAAAAGAGTTTCGATCACTGTAATAAAATTATTTCTCTTGATTGAAAAAAGAAGAACATTAATCATCCTTTCACCCGGATTCGCAATAAATGAAGAAGATAGCACTTGTCTTCCCGCGCAGCAATCATTTATAAAATCGTTGAATAAACTTTTTCCCGATTTAAAAGTTATCATCATCGCTTTCGAATATCCTTTTCTAAAATCAGAATATATGTGGTTCACTAATTTAGTAATAACATTTGCAGGAAAAAACAGGAGAAAAATTTTACGATTATTAATGTGGTGGAAAATTTGGAGAAAATTAAAAAATATAACTCAGGAAGAAAATATTATTGGACTATTGAGTTTTTGGTGCACCGAGACTGCGCTTGTCGGAAAATTATTTGCTAAGAAATTCAAACTGAAACATTATTGCTGGATTCTGGGGCAAGACGCAAGAAAAGGAAATAAGATGATAAGATTTATCAAACCTAAGTCTGAAGAATTAATTGCCATGTCTGATTTTTTAGCAGAAGAATTTTTTTCTAACTACAAAATTCATCCGCAGCATATTATTACAAATGGGATTAATCCTGAATTGTTTTCGCAAAATAATTTCGAGAGAAATATTGATATTTCTGCCGCTGGTTCAGTAATTCCACTAAAGCGTTATGACGTTTTTATTAATGTTATCAACCAAATAAAAAAAAGCATTCCTCCTGTAAAAGCAACATTGTGTGGCAAAGGTGAAGAAGAAGAAAAACTGAAATCATTGATTGAAAAATTTAATCTACAAAAAAACATTACGCTAACCGGAGAAATTCCTCACGACGAAGTTTTAAAAATAATGCAGCGAAGCAAAATATTTTTACACACTTCATCTTATGAAGGTTTCAGCGGCGCTTGCCTCGAAGCGCTATACGCAGGCGCACATGTAATCAGTTTTTGCCAACCAATGAAACAAAAAATTGATCACTGGCATATTGTAAAAAATGAAAAAGAAATGATCGCCAAAACTATAGAATTACTAACCAATTCTTCAACAGACTTCACATCTATATTGCCTTTTTCAATGGACGACACTGCAAGAAAAATGATGAAATTGATAATGGATAGTTGACAATTGAACAGACTCTGAGTACAAAGCATTCTCAATTATCCATTATCAATTATCAATTAGCTTTCTCGCTTTCTCAAAAACCATTTTCGGAGTGTATCGTGTTAAACAATGTGTGTCTCTGTATTTACAAACTTCAAGCATGCAATTTCCGCAAGGCAAATCAGATGAATCAAACAAAAAGCTTTTTTCGCCAAGTGGTTTTGCATGATATCCGCGCGTGGATCCAAATAATGCAAGCGTAGGAATTCCTGAAACCCATGCCATGTGCATCAATCCGGAATCTTCCGTCAAAACCATTTTTACACATTGAATAATTGCAAATGCCTGAGCAGGCGTTGTTTTATTTACAAGATCAATAAGATCATCTCTCAATTCGTTTTTAAAATATTCAGCTTTCTTTTTTATAGACTCAACTCCAAGAATTAAAAACTGAGTTTGCGGAAAAGATTGAAGCCACAACTTCGCAAATGCAACATAATTTTCAAGCGGCCAATTTCTCGTTTCAAATGCTCCTGCCGGATTTAGAATTACTAATTGATTATTGTTTTCCCATCCATTTTCTTTCAAAATATTTTCAACGTTCAAATTATTTTTCAAACTAAAATGTGTGGCAGCTGTTATTTCTCCCAGTCCGACAGCTTCTATAGCTAATTGCGTTCTCACTCCCGCAGGAATTGGAGAAAATTTATCAAAGGTTGCCCACGCTTTTGGTAGAAGAATTTTTCTTACCAATCGGCTGATGATAGCATCGTTCAGATCTAAAACAATATCGTAGCGATTCATTAATAATTTCGGCAAAAGCAAAAAAGTAAATGCTAACTGTTTTTTGAAATTTCGTCCGCCGCGAATTGCATAAACATTATCAAACAAATTTAAATTCCGCGGAATTGACGCGCATTCTTCAATAGTAAGAAAATCAAGTCTTGTATTTTCAGGAAGAATATTTCGAAGATGTTGCAAATAAGGAAGCGTGATAACCACATCACCAATTGCATGAAATCTTATTGCAAGAACACTTTTGGGAGATTTTTTTTCTTTCCACGGCTTTGCTTCGATATGAATATTGTTAACCACGAATTATAAAACACGAATTACAGAAATTAAAACGAATTGAGCGAATAGATAAATCAATTTAATCAACCAAATCACAGTTCAGACATTCACAGGAAATTCTGCTTCCGGATAATATTTTTTCACTTCACTTATTAACTCCGGCAAGTTTCCATGCACATATTTTTTTGAATCGTTAATAGAAATGCTTCTGAAATTATTTTTATTAAAATTGTTCTGTTGCAGTTGCACTGTTAATTTTTCATCAAACAATTTTATTTCTCCATCTTTAAAAACGAGCAAAATATTTTCAGGGTTTAACTCAGAAAAACTATCATTTTTATTTTCTGCAATTACAATATCAGCAACATAATCTTTTTTTATAGCTCCATGATTTTTTAATCCCCAAACTTGCGCCGGTGTTTCAGTTAGCATGTTAAACAATTCTTTATCATTTACTGCGGAATTTTTTTTCGCTAATCGCAAATGCTGCCACAAATTCCAATTAGCAGTTAATGTAGAATCAGTTCCAAAAACAATTGGCAAATAATTCTTCAGCGTATCCACTTTGGCAGTTTCATTCAACATAAAAAAATTTGAAGCCGGGCACCACACCAATGCTTTAAAAGATTTTGCCTGTTTCTGATCCATCGCAACTCCATGAACAGCCACAATTTCTTTTTTAAAAATATTCCAGCGAATCAGTTTATCAATTTCGTTATGCGCATATTCATCAATTCCTTCGCCGATATGGATTACAAATTTTTCTTTAGAAGATGGTTTATTGAGTTTGTATTTCCATCTTTTTTCTAATCCGACTGAATGCAAAAAATGATAATCCTGGAAAACATCAATCACAGCGTTATCAGTAGTAATTTTTTCTCCGTGATGCACAACAGTCGTTACTCCACACAATAAATTTTTATACATTCCCCATAATATCCGCAGCTGTAAAGGAATTTGAAGCACTTTATTGATTTCTGTTTTATATTTTGCGCTTGTGCAGTTACTCCACTGCAAATAATTATCAAACAGTCTGTCCCCAAACTGCGGAAATAAATTAAATTCTAAATGGTCGTGCGAATTAATAAAGCCGGGGAAAGCCATAGCATTTTCAAAATGCAATTGAAGTTCTTTATCGTTAGAATTGTTTTTTGTATTTCTGTCCTCGATATGCGAGATCTTTTTTTCATCAACAAAAATATTTACAGCATTATTTTCGCCATATATTCTTACATTATTCAGTATCATTTTTTTTTGCATGCAATCCGTAAATCACCGGATCGCCTTTAAATTTATTAAAAATATCCAATGCATTTTGGTTTTGGTAATAATGTTTTACTGATTCATCAATTCGTTTTTCTATTTTATTAATGATAAAAAGATTTGTGGCGCGCAAAAGATTATTTATCTCGTTTACCGAATGAACAAAGTTCGTTACCACAAATTGATGTTCATCAACTTTAAAAGTTCTTTTGCCGCCATGTGCAAGAAGTGTAGGATGAAAATCTGTAATAATAATATCGCCGCCTTTTTTTAAGATCCTGGACCAAGCCGAAATGGCTTCGTTTATATTTTCAATGTGTGCAATAGTGAGCGTTGAAATAATAACATCATAATAATTATCTGGCTCCCTCCTAAAAAAATTATCGGTTATCTTTTTTACTGATGATGATGGAAATTTTTCTTTTAATTTATTCAGCATTCCTTCGGAAACATCAAAGCCTGTTAATGATTTTGGATGTTCATCAAAAACTTTCTCCCAATGTCTTCCGGTTCCGCACCCAATGTCAGCAACAATTTTATTTTCAATGTTTATTTCTTTTAATAATTCAGAAAAAATAATTTCATCAAGATCCAGCATTAAATTCCCCGGCTGATCATCATAATTCTGCGACCACAGATCATACGCATCTTCGGCATTTTTTTCATCCGGTAGTGAATCGTTTTTATGAAAATATTTTTTGATTGTAGTCAGCATATTTACAAATTCGTTTTAAAATTAAATGTATTGATAAAAGATCAGGAAGAATATTAACAGGAAATAAATGAAGCGAAAAATCCACTGTAAAACCGTTTCTTATTTTAAATACGATTTAACACGGAAATAGTTGCTTGTCAATGTGTTTATTTATCTTACGGGCAACTTTTCCGCAAAAAAAACGTATGATATTTGCAGTAAGAACTCTTGAAATTTTAGCAGATGAAAAAGATTTTGTTGTTCAATCCGCGCAGTGCG
>DATHPY010000026.1:0-2838 GCA_035483315.1 Puia sp.
CCAAAACCGGTACCTGGTTATTATTCCAGATGCGATGCAATTCGGTTTTCAATGTGCCGTAATATTTTCCCTGGTAAACCATTTCCCACTCCACAAATTCATTATGCTGGATTTTTTGTTTAAAATCATCCGTGCTGATAAAGTAATAATCCACTCCGTTTTCTTCATGTTTTCTTTGTGCACGCGTAGTTGCTGAAACCGAAAAAGCAAGCTGCGGATATTTATTGAGTAAATATTTTGTGATAGAAGTTTTGCCCGCGCCGGAAGGAGCGGTGATGATGATGAGTTTATTATAAATTGTTTCAACCAAAATTTACAGATTTTGAAATTAGCAAAATTGATGTGCAAAGAAAGCGAGATTTTTCATATCACAAATTCTCTGCAGGTTTTTATTATTTCGGGATGAAGTTTCGATTGGCTAAAGATTTCTTAACGAAAAAAAGAAGGCTTTTAACTGACTTTTGATTCATCCTGACGAAAAGCCATAAATAGCGTTCTGCTGAATTATACTTTTACAACAGTTCTTTAAAAAAGCTGTTTTGAGCAACATTAATCCATATCCTTCATAACCGTTTAATGTCCATAATCGTCCAAACAAAAAAGTTGCTCAAAACAGTTTAATCCATATCCTAAAATCTTTTACCTAACCCTTTAACGTTTGTGGCTAACAGGGAGAAGTAAATTTCTCCCTGCACAAAAGTAATGATCTCACTTCCTTCCATCCGGTCCTGTAAAACTACTGTTGATTACAATTAACCCGATTGAACAGATTGATCGGCTATCGAATTCTTTCGATTCCTGATATCCAAAAGATCATATATTTTGTCAGGTTGAATTTATTATGAACCTCAATCCATGAAAAGCGGAGTTTATGTACAAAACACTGATAGTTGATGATAATAAAGTGGCGAGAACAATGCTTGCCGAAATGCTGAAAGAAATTGACGGAATTAAAATTGCTGGCGAGTTTGAAGATGCGCCATCCGCAATAAAAAAAGGTGAAGTTGATATTTTTTTTCTTGACGTGGAAATGCCTGCAATGTCGGGCATCGAGTTGTTGAGAATGCTTCCCAAAAAACCAATTTCTATTTTAGTTTCTGCAAAACCGGCTTATGCTGTTGAAACATTTTTGAGCTGAATGTTGTTGACTTTCTTGTTAAGCCACTTTCTATTCCCAGGGTTATTGCTGCAGTAGAAAGAGTAAAAGAATTGCTCACCGAAAAAAATACAAATATAAACGCAGTGGAAAATGATTATGTTTTTATCAAGGATGGTAAAACAATCAGAAAAATAGAAATACAAAGTATTTTATGGCCTGAAGCAAAAGGCGATTATGTAAAGATCGCAACGCAAAAAGGCAATTATGTAATTCACTCAACGCTCAGCAACCTGGAAGAAAAACTTTTTGAAAAAGAATTTATTCGCATTCATCGGGGTTATATTATTCCGCTTAATAAAATTGATTATATCGAAGATGGAGTTGCTCATATACAAGGCACGCCGCTTCCTGTATCTGAAAATTATAAAAGCGCTTTGCTGAAACAACTGAAATTATTTTAAAAACTCTGGATTAGCAGAACAATTATGAAGAATCGTATCGGTTATTTATTTTACATTTTATCGCTGGCATTCGTGCTGATGGTTTTAATTGCAGCAGCACAGGTATTGGCAAGAAGAAACATTAACGGCTTAATAAAAGGCAACCAGGAAGCTGCAATAACTTTTACTGTTAATAACCGTTTGCAGGATCTTATCAATCTCTCTTTCGAACTCGAATCTAAAATTTCTAATACTGCAAAACCAGTAAACTACAGGCAATCATTATTAGATTCATTGACTGTATTGGGATACAATATTGTTTGTGTTAAAAGCAATTGATCTCAACAAAGAGCCCACAGAAAAATTGGGTCAGCTGAGTAAGCTTACAAACAGTCAAATTAGCTTAAGCACGCAAGCGCTGCAATTTATTAAAAACGGAAAAACCAATGAAAGCAGAAAACTCATTGACTCATTGCGTTCCTTAAAACTTACCGATAGTGTTTATTCTGCCGCGTTAGTGATCGAAAAATATCTTGAAAAAGATTTGCAAGCAATCTTTAGCAACAATACAAAAGTGTCTGCGCGTCTTTCTGAATATAACAGTGCTTGCCATTATTGCTATTACTGCTATTTTAATATTGGGCACAATTATTATCAACAGGCACATAAGGCAAATGCAGTTAATCGCCGATCTTGAAAAATCAAAAACCGAGGCGCAGCAACTTGCAAAAATAAAAGATCAGTTTCTTGCTAACATGAGTCATGAAATAAGAACTCCGCTAAATGCGATCAAAGGGTTTACAAAAATTCTGTCGCAATCAACACTTGATAAGGAACATGTTAATGTCCTGATGAAAAACCGATCCAAATCCTAAACCAAACAGTCCGTATCTTATGAAACCATCTATCGTTACCAGTTAAAACTAAATGATCAGGTTGCAGAAAGGTTAAGTACGAAAAGCACCCTTCTGCAAAAAACCTGATGGAGTTCCTAAAAGTTGTATGAAAAATTCGTTAACCGAATATTTTTATCTAATTCTTTTTATCTCCGCTCCTAAATTTTGCAAACGTTCATCAATATTTTGATAACCGCGATCAATCTGATCAATATTTTGAATTGTACTTTTCCCTTCGGCGCTTAATGCTGCAATCAACAAAGCTACGCCGGCTCTAATGTCCGGGCTGCTCATCGTAATACCGCGTAATTTTTGTTTGCGTGCCAATCCAATAACAGCAGCGCGATGCGGATCGCACAAAATTATTTGCGCTCCCATGTCAATAAGTTTATCAACAAAAAAC
>DATHPY010000027.1:0-7371 GCA_035483315.1 Puia sp.
CTTAGCAAACAATGAACAAAAATTTTTTGAGTATCGCGGCGATCTCAGGCTGCATAAGTGTTGCATTAGGTGCTTTCGCGGCGCACAAATTGAAAGATATACTTTCAGCAGATGCGCTTAGCGTTTTTCAAACTGCGGTGCGTTATCAATTCTATCACACATTTGCATTAATGATCGTTGCGATCTTGTATGAAAAATTTCCAAATAAATTAATGAAATGGGCCGGCAATTGTTTCATGATCGGGATTATTTTATTTTCAGGATCGTTATACGGACTTACCATTTTACGCATAAATGATATTACCGGTTTTGATAAAATTGGCATCATTACTCCATTTGGCGGAACTTTTTTAATTGCAGGTTGGCTGCTGATCTTTTTGGGAGTGACGAAGAAGCAAGTATGAAATACAAGGTATGAACTGTATGATATAGGATTGTCTAAAATAATTTACTATTTCTTTTCAAATCTTAATCAAACAAAAAGATTTTTAGACCTGACAAGTTATAAAAAACCTGTCAGGCCTTGCCGCTTCAAGGCGTCAGACGGTTTAAAACCGTCTGACGCCTTGAAGCGTTTGTATATTACCGTTAGTAGTGCGCTGAATAGAATTGTTGTCGTACAGAATGCGACGCAACGATGCTTAATAGAGATTCTTAGCCGGGAACATAAAATAAAAAAGTCACGCCCAAAGCGTGACTTATATTTTTCATCAGTTAGCAGAGAAATATTATTCGAACTTCAAATCTAATCCCAAACCTCTCAACTCGTGTACCAACACATTAAAAGATTCCGGAACGCCTGCGCGTGGAATATTATCGCCTTTCACAATTGCTTCATAAGTTTTTGCGCGACCGATAATATCATCAGATTTTAAAGTCAGCAATTCCTGTAAAATATTTGATGCGCCATAAGCTTCGAGCGCCCAAACTTCCATTTCACCGAAACGTTGTCCACCGAATTGCGCTTTACCACCGAGAGGCTGTTGCGTGATCAGGCTGTATGGTCCAATACTTCTTGCATGCATCTTGTCGTCAACCATGTGGTGCAACTTGATGATGTAGATGATACCAACTGTAGCTTTCTGATCGAAACGTTCGCCTGTCTCACCATCATATAAATAAGTGTGACCGAAACTTGGTAAACCTGCTTTTTGAACTTGCTCAGCAATTTCTTCGACAGAAGCTCCGTCGAAAATTGGCGTTGCAAATTTCACTCCTAATTTTTCGCCAGCCCAACCTAAAACAGTTTCATAAATCTGTCCGAGGTTCATACGCGAAGGCACGCCGAGTGGGTTCAACACCACATCAACCGGAGTTCCGTCTTCGAGGAAAGGCATATCTTCTGCACGAACAATTTTTGCAACAATACCTTTATTACCATGACGACCAGCCATTTTATCTCCCACTTTCAACTTACGTTTTACAGCAAGGTAAACTTTAGCCAATTTCAATACACCCGCAGGTAATTCATCCCCAATGCTAATGTTGAATTTTTCTCTTTTATAACGCCCTAATTCTTCATTGTATCTAATACTATAATTATGAAGTAATACATTGATAAGATCATCTGTTTTTACATCACCTGTCCAACCAAGCGGATTAACATTGAGATAATCAATTCCACCTAAATTTTTTGCAGTGAACTTAGCGCCTTTTCCAATTAACACTTCACCGAAATTATTATTAACACCTGCAGAAGTGTGATCTTTCAACAACACCTGCAATTTGCTTAATAACACTTCGAGCAAGTCCGCAACATTTTTTTCATGAACTTTTTCGATCTTATCGAGAACAGTTTTTTCACGAACTTTTGCATTCTTATCTTTCTTTGCGCGCTGAAATAATTTTTTATTTATCACTACACCTTCTGTTCCGCTCGGAGCTTTTAATGAAGCATCTTTTGCATCACCTGCTTTATCACCAAAGATAGCACGCAACAATTTTTCTTCCGGAGTTGGATCGCTTTCACCTTTTGGTGTGATCTTTCCAATTAAAATATCTCCTTCTTTAATTTGTGCGCCGATGCGAATGATACCATTCTCATCAAGATCTTTTGTTGCTTCCTCAGAAACATTCGGAATATCAGGTGTCAATTCTTCTTCACCTAATTTTGTATCGCGAACTTCCAATTCATATTCAGAAATATGAACTGAAGTGAACAGATCTTCGCGAACAACCTTTTCACTGATCACGATAGCATCTTCAAAGTTGTAACCTTTCCATGGCATAAATGCCACTTTAAGATTGCGACCAAGGGCCATTTCACCAGCTTGTACCGCATAACCTTCCGTTAAGAAATCGCCCTCTTTAACATGCTGTCCTTTTTTTACAGCAGGTTTAAGATTGATACAAGTTTCCTGGTTTGTTTTTATGAATTTAGTAAGCCTGTAAATTTTCAGATCTTCTTCAAAGCTTACTAATTTTTGAGTTTCATTTCTATCATAACGAACATGAATTTCATTTGCATCAACAAACTCAATTACACCTTCGCCTTCAGAGTGAATTTGAATGCGCGCATCGCGTGCAGCTTTTGCTTCAAGGCCTGTTCCCACGATTGGCATTTCAGGACGAATCAATGGAACTGCCTGGCGTTGCATGTTTGAACCCATCAACGCACGATTAGCATCATCATGTTCTAAGAACGGAATAAGTGAAGCGCTCAATCCAACAATTTGGTTTGGCGCAACGTCCATAAATTCCACTTCGTTTTTATCAAGAATAGGAAAATCGCCTGTTTGACGGGAAACAATTTTTTCTTCTTTGAAATTTCCTTTCTCATCGAGCGGAACGTTTGCCTGCGCAATCTTTGCAATATCTTCTTCCTCTGCGCTGAGATAAGTTAATTTTTTGAGATCAACTTTTCCATCATGCACTTTATGATATGGAGTTTCGATGAACCCCATTTCATTAATTTTTGCATGAACGCAAAGTGTGGATATCAATCCGATGTTTGGACCTTCAGGGGTTTCGATCGTACACAATCTTCCATAGTGAGAATAATGCACGTCACGAACTTCGAAGCCTGCGCGCTCGCGGCTTAAACCGCCGGGTCCGAGTGCAGAGATACGACGCTTGTGAGTGATCTCACTTAGTGGATTTGTCTGATCGAGGAATTGAGATAACTGTGATGTTCCGAAGAATGAATTGATAACGGAAGATAATGTTCTTGCGTTGATCAGATCAACCGGAGTAAATACCTCATTATCGCGAACGTTCATTCTTTCACGAATTGTTCTTGCCATACGCGCAAGACCAACACCAAACTGTGCGTACAATTGTTCACCAACTGTACGTACACGACGATTGCTCAAATGATCAATATCATCAATTTCCGCTTTCGCATTTGTTAAGCGAACGAGGTATTTTATGATCTCGATTATATCTTCTTTCGTTAATGTTTTTTGTTCGAGCGGTTGGTGCAATCCTAATTTGCGATTGATCTTGTAACGACCAACTTCCCCCAGATCATATCTTTTATCGCTGAAGAATAATTTGTCAATAATTCCTCTAGCCGTTTCATTATCCGGCGCATCTGCTCCGCGTAACTGACGATAGATATGTTGAACTGCTTCCAACTCTGAATTGGAAGTGTCTTTATTAAGTGTATTGTAAATGATAGCATAATCTCCACCAACATCTTCACGTTGAATGAAAATACTTTTGATATCCATTTCGACAACCATTGCAATTGCAGCTTCATCTAAAATGGTATCACGCTCAAGCACGATCTCATTACGCTCGATAGAAACTACTTCACCAGTATCTTCATCAACAAAATCTTCAACCCATGTTCTTAAAACACGAGCTGCAAGTTTTCTACCAATATATTTTTGTAAAGATTTTTTATCAACTTTTACTTCATCGGCCATTCCAAACAATTCCAAAATATCTTTATCAGTTTCAAAACCGATGGAACGCAATAATGTAGTAACCGGAAATTTTTTCTTACGATCAATGTAGGCAAACATCACGTTGTTGATGTCTGTTGCAAATTCCATCCACGCTCCTTTGAAAGGAATAACTCTTGCGGAATAAATTTTTGTTCCGTTTGGATGAATTGACTGACCGAAGAATACTCCTGGCGAACGATGCAATTGAGAAACGACTACACGCTCAGCGCCATTGATAACAAATGTTCCGCGCGGAGTCATGTAAGGAATGTTTCCTAAGAATACATCCTGCACGATGGTTTGAAAATCCACGTGCTCTTCATCGTTACAACTTAAGCGCAATTTCGCTTTTAACGGAACCGCATAAGTTAATCCGCGTTCCATACATTCTTCAATTGTATAGCGTGGCGGATCAATGAAATAATCAAGAAACTCCAGCATGAAAATATTCCGCGTATCAGTTATCGGAAAATTTTCCTTGAACACTCTGAACAAACCTTCAATGTTACGTTTGTCCGGAGTTGTTTCCAACTGGAAAAATTCTTTGAACGATTGAATTTGTACTTCGAGGAGGTCAGGTGTTTCGGCAAGATGTTTTATTTTACCGAAATTAATCCTGTTGTGCAATTTTGTTGAAGGCATATTTATTAAAACCGGTTTTATTTGTTCGAACTAAATCATGTATACAAAAAAAGCCCAGAGAACTTTCAGTACCCAATTAATTACTCAATAATAGTTAAGCTTTTTTTAGTCATTCAGTGATTGAAATCTTTGTAATGCGCACTTACAAAAAACGGACTGCAAAGTTAGGTAATAATGATGAATTAACAATAAAACTTATTATTACCGCTATCAAGCCTAAAACCCCGGAAAGCCGGGGTAAAATTTTTATTAAAGTCAGAACTGATTACTGAATTTCTACCTCAGCACCGGCTTCTTTTAGCTTAGCTACAATAGTTTCAGCATCTGCTTTGCTGATGCCTTCTTTAATTGGTTTTGGAGCGCCGTCAACTAAGTCTTTAGCTTCTTTCAAACCCAATCCAGTCTGATCTTTCACGATCTTAACCACGTTAAGTTTATTAGCTCCGGCTGCTTTAAGAATAACATTGAAAGATGTTTTTTCTTCAGCAGCAGGTGCAGCGCCGCCACCAGCAGGGCCAGCAGCAACAGCTACGGCTGCAGCAGCAGGCTCGATGCCGTATTCTTCTTTTAAAATTTTAGCTAATTCGTTTACTTCTTTTACAGTTAATCCTACTAACTGTTCTGCGAAAGATTTTAAGTCTGCCATATTTGTAAATTTTTTCCGCCTTCATAGTTTTTGACTCCGGCGGGATTTTTAAAAAAATTTGCCTTTACTAACCTAAAGGACTGTGGTTTATTTACGAATTAAGATTTTAGATTTACGATTTGTTCAAACTAAAATCTTTCATCATAAAAATATATTTATCAAAATTTACGAAAGATGAATTACAAGAGAAATCGTAATTCCCAATTCATAAATCTAAAATTAATTTGCTGCGGCTCTGTCTTCCAAAGCTTTTATTATTCCAGCTAATTTGTTTCCGGCATTCAATGCACTGATAACATTTTTTGCTGGCGATTGTAACAATCCAATAATTTCACCAATAAGATCTTGCTTGCTTTTTAATGTAGTCAATGCTTTCAGCTGATCATCTCCGGCAAAAACATCACCATCAATAAAAGCAGCTTTCAAAACCGGTTTATCAACATTTGCTTCTTTGCGAAAAGTAGTTAATATCAAAGCCGGATCTTTTGCGTTTTCTGAAAACAACAAAGCAGTAACTCCATGAAGTGAATCGTACACATCAGAAAATCTTTCGCCATTCAAACTCTCCAAAGCTTTTTTGATAAGTGTATTTTTTGCCACTTTCATTTCTACATTCTTGCTAAAACAAATGCGGCGCAATTTGCCAACCTGTTCTACAGATAAAGATTCCGTGTTAGTAACGTAAAAATTATTGTATTGAGAGAACTTGTCTTTCAACACATCAATAACTTCGTTTTTTTGATCTTTGGTCATAATCTTTTTTTTGTTCTGAATTTGATTTTTACAAATTCAATTTATTAATGAACAAATCCTTTTGTGTCTATCGAAATTCCCGGGCTCATGCTGCTCGCCATGAAAATGCTTCTTAAATAAGCGCCTTTCGCTGTTGCCGGTTTTGCTTTAATGATCGCATTCATTAATTCCTGGCTGTTCTCAGCAATCTTATCAGGCGTAAAACTTACGCGCCCAATTGATGCATGAATGATTCCAGCCTTATCTATTTTGAATGCAATTTTTCCGCCTTTTACTTCACTGATCGCTGCAGCAACATCATTGGTAACTGTTCCGGTTTTAGGA
Source organism: Puia sp. (assembly GCA_035483315.1). Taxonomy (GTDB): domain Bacteria; phylum Bacteroidota; class Bacteroidia; order Chitinophagales; family Chitinophagaceae; genus Puia. The sequence continues at coordinate 6,256 of DATHPY010000027.1, forward strand.
TTCGGCATCAGATTTCTCGGACCAAGAACTTTACCCAGTTTACCAATTTTTGGCATTACAGATGGCGTTGCAATGATGACATCAATATCAACCCATCCACCTTCAATTTTTTGAATGAATTCGTCCAACCCAACAAAATCAGCGCCGGCAGCTTTTGCTTCAGCTTCTTTATCAGGAGTGCAAAGAACCAACACTTTTTTTGTTTTACCGGTTCCATGAGGAAGACTTACGGTTCCGCGAATTGACTGATCCGCTTTTTTTGGATCAACCCCAAGACGGACATGCAGATCAACTGAAGCATCGAATTTCGTTGTGTTCACTTCTTTAACTAATGATGACGCTTCACGAAGCGTGTATGCTTTATTATTATCAACCTTTGCGGTTATTGCTTTTCTTTTTTTAGTGATTGCCATTTCGGAATAGTTTTTTAATTAAAATTAATTTGCCCATGGAGCTTTTCCATCAACTGTTATACCCATGCTGCGGGCAGTGCCGGCAACCATGCGCATTGCGCTTTCAACAGTAAAGCAATTCAGATCCGGCATTTTGTCTTTTGCAATTGCCTCAACCTGTGTCCATGAAACTTTTCCTACTTTGTTACGATTAGATTCTTTAGAACCACTTTGAATTTTCGCTGCTTCCATTAACTGAACTGCAGCAGGTGGCGTCTTAATAATAAATGTGAAAGACTTGTCGGTGAAAACGGTGATCAGCACCGGGAGAACTTTTCCCATTTTGTCCTGCGTTCTTGCATTGAACTGCTTGCAGAACTCCATAATATTTATGCCTTTTGAACCAAGTGCTGGTCCTATTGGCGGTGCAGGATTGGCTTGTCCGCCTTTAACCTGCAACTTAACAAAACCTGTAATTTCTTTTGCCATGTTACATCATTTTTTGGTGATAGCGTCCCGGTTTTAATGAGACTCCCAAATTCATAATAAAAAAGAACTTTTCGTTTGGGGCTGCAAAGGTAATAGAAAAAATTAAAAAAAATATTTCTTTGCCATTGTTTTTTTAAAGCAACTTTAAAGATTAATTTACGGCCATAAAGTTAGTAATACATAAATTTTCATTTTTTAACCATAACTGTGCGATTGCTTTTTTCTCCAAGAATTT
>DATHPY010000028.1:0-2357 GCA_035483315.1 Puia sp.
AAATGAATATGATTATCGTGATGATGACCTTCCGTACAATTGTCTTTGCAAAGCGCATACAAAATAGAATTGTCCGCAGTTGGAATACTATGAATAATTCCTTTTTCAACAAATGATTGAAGCGTTCTGTACACAGTAACGCGGTCAAATTTTTCACCGGCCTTTTTTTCAATATCGCCGTGGGATAAAGCAGATGAATGTTCAAGAAATAATTCCAATATTTTTTTTCTTCCGCTTGTTACGCTAAGATTATTTCTTTTTAAAATAGAATCTATTTGTGCTTGCATGCTAATTATTTTAATCGTGAAACGTTAAACGTGAGAATTGAGAAAGTATTTCGGTTTATTTCTGACGTTTCACATTTCACGCCTCTCGAGATTTTTCAATGAACGTTATTGCCATTCAACGGACTTGAAAAATGATTTATTCCCGGTTTTTCTTTTAAAAGCTTTTCTATATCAGTTTTTAATTCGGCAATTTCATCTTTTTTTAAACCGTCAGTAATTTTTCTCACTTCACCATTCTTATCAACCAAAGCAAAAAATTGCGTATGAATAAATTGTTTGTTGATGTCTTCATCACTATTTTTCGGATCGTCAAGCAAATAACTCACACGGGCTGCGCGATATAAACTATCTTTTCTTCCTGTTAAAAACAACCATGTTTTTGAATCTGCCTTCATCGAATCCGCATACCATTTCATTCTGGCAACTGTATCCGTTTCTGGATCTACAGTATGAGAAAGAATTCGAAAATCAGGTTCATCTTTAAAGTCGGCGTAGATTTCTTTCATGTTATTATTCATCTTCGGACAAATTCCTTTACAGGTTGTAAAAAAATATTCTGCCACATAAACTTTTCCGGCAACATCTTTTTGAGAAATAATTTCTCCATCCTGGTCAGTGAAAAAAAATGGCTGCACTTCATTAAGCACGGGCAATTTCACTTCGCCATAACCGGGAATTATTTTTGTAAGCGTTACATAAAACAACACAAACAACACCACAAAAAAACCAACATAGAAGAGAATTTTTCTTCTCATAAAAAATATACTTTAGCCGCCGCGAAGTTAGCATTCAATAAAAGATAACATCAGTAAATATGAATAGTTTAACACTTTGCAACTTAGTTGCAATTCAGTATTTTTGTTTTTATGGGCAGAATTAATTGGGATGCATTGGGAATTGGCGCTTCGCTGGCATGTGCTACTCATTGTGCTGTTTTTCCGTTAGTATTAACAAGTTTGCCATTGTTTGGTATCAATATCATTCACAATTATTACTTCGAATATTTTATGATCGCGTTGGCATCCGCCGTTGGAACATATGCGTTATGGCATGGTTATAAAAAACATCACGAAAAGTTTTTCCCAATCTTGCTTTTTTTGGCTGGTATTTCGTGCTTATTCGCCAAACAATATTGGCATCAGTATGAGCTTTTTATTCTTCCTTTTGCAGTCATTTTCATTGTGTCAGCGCATGTTATAAATTTTCGCTTATGCCGTCCTAAAACTGTAGCTGTAAAAACCCAGGAAATAATTGCTTAGTTTCCCGATTTCAAAAACAAACAGGCATTGAAATTGTTACTTTTGTATCCTTAAACCATGAACAATGATTAAAACAGGCAACACGCTGATCAGCATTTATACAGAAATGACGCCGAATCCGGAGACGATGAAATTTGTTGCAAACAAATTATTGTATCCCGGAAAGAGCATTGATTTTGCTGATGTTGAAAGCGCAAAACCATCTCCATTAGCAACTGAGCTTTTTGGATTCCCTTTTATTAAAAGTGTTTTTATTGCCAGCAATTTTGTGACGCTTACAAAAACTCCTGAAACGGATTGGGATGATATAATCTCAACCATCAGGCAGTTTTTAAAAGAATATTTGGAAGACGGAAAAACAGTTCTCAACGAAGAAGAAATTGTTGTTGTAAAAAAAGAAGGAAATATTATTGACGCAGATGACGACGATGTTGTAAAAAGAATTAAAGAATTATTGGAAAGCTACGTTAAGCCTGCAGTGGAAATGGACGGCGGCGCAATTCAGTTTAAAAGTTATAATGAAGGAACAGTAAATCTGATGTTGCAGGGCTCTTGCTCTGGTTGTCCTTCATCAATGATAACATTGAAAGCCGGCATTGAAGGAATGATGAAAAGAATGATTCCTGAAGTAAAAGAGGTTGTAGCCGAATCCGAGTAGTGAATGGTGAATAGTAAATTAGAAAATTTGCACTTAATTTATAAATCTCAAGCTCCTTTTCAGGAGCTTTTTTATTTTACCTATTTTTGAAAGATTCGTTTCGTGTAATTCGTAAAAATTCGTGTAAAACGCTAAACCCAATTTCATTTTGCC